>JALZJF010000132.1 GCA_030859905.1 Acidobacteriota bacterium | reverse complement strand
TAATGTTTCTGTCATAGGTTCTAGGAAGCTCCTTTATCTGGCTGCTTATATAGCAGCCAGATTATAGCGCTTCTCTAGGTTAGCTCAAGCTCCCTCTTCTTCTCCCATAAATTTGTCGCACACCCGTGGGCGGTGCGTTGCTTGATAGATTAGATAGATAGATGTACCTTGACCGTCTCCATAGCCGAAGCTATAGTCCACATGGGGTGTAAATCTCTGGTCGCATCTCAATCTCCATCTGTCTAGACAGTGTAAAGGGTTTAATGAAGAAATTCATATTAGTTTTGCTGGCGCTTTTCGCGATTTGCTCGCCCTTCCGTTCGGCTCTGGCTCAAAGGCAAGCGACGAATGACAAAGATCCCCGGTTGTTTGCGCTTGAAGACCTGCGTCCGGGAATGAAGGGGGTGGCACGGACGGTTTTTTCAGGCTCAGAAACCCAGGACTTTGGAGTAGAGATTTTGGGCGTCTTGCCGGGGTTTCCGGGGCCGCGACAGTCAGCGATCATTGCCCGGCTGAGTGGAGCGAATGTGGAAAAGACTGGAGTCTTCGCCGGAATGTCTGGTTCGCCGGTCTACGTCGATGGCCGCCTTGTTGGCGCCATAGCTTTTAGTTTCCCGTTTTCCAAAGAACCCATTGCTGGTATCACCCCGATCAAGCAGATGATTGATATATTTGAGAAGGGCAAAGTAGATGAGACCCGTAGGCCAAGTGCTCCCCGATTGGTATCCTTCGCGCAATTGGCCGCGACCGAATGGAAGCCGGCTTTTCCGAAGCCAGCGGTCACTGCAACTTCGCTAATCGCTCCTGTCTCCGCCGGCTCGCACCTGGTGGCTCTCATGGGTCAGCAGATGACGCCTATTGCCACGCCGGTAGTCTTCAGTGGTATTAGCCAGGAATCGCTGTCCCTCTTTGCTCCGCAATTGATGGCCAATGGTTTACTACCTGTTTCCGGTGCAGGTGGTTCGGCAGCAATCACTCCCCTCGGTGAAGCGAATGAGAAAACGCTGACACCCGGCGCCTCGCTGAGCGTGCAACTTGTCCGGGGAGACTATTCGATTGCAGCGTCAGGAACGGTTACTTTCCGCGACGGTGATCGTATCTATGCGTTTGGCCATCCGTTTCTAAGCCTGGGTGCGGCAGACATGCCGATGACCGAAACGTCCGTAGTTACGGTCATCGCCAACGTTAACAATTCTTTCAAGCTATCTCTACCTGGCCAGATGATGGGCGCGATTTCGCAGGACCGCGCCGCGGGCGTTTTCGGCAGCCTTGGTCGCGCTCCGAAAATGATTCCTGTGAAGATCAATCTGCACACCAGCCGCGACCGCACCGAAACCTTTTCATACGAGGTTGCCAATGATTCATTTCTGACGCCCTTGCTATTGAACATCACGGTCTTTAACACGATCACTTCCAGCGAGCGGGCGCTGGGCGAATCCACCATCAGCATCAAAGGCGAGATTAAAGTTAGAGGACAGGAGAATGTGCAACTGGACCGACGTTTCTCGTCAAGTAATTCAGCGATCATGGCGGCCGGCTCCGTGGCCACCCCAATAGGGTCGCTCATGAGCAGTGGCTTCGACGATGTACAAATTGATGGTGTGATGCTGGACATTTCTTCAAGCGACACAAAGTATGCCGGGACCCTCGAGCGCATCGCTCTCGACCGCACTGAGGTACGGCGTGGCGAGAAGGTGGAGATTCAGGCTTACGTGAGAACCGAAGCCGGCAAGCAATTTGTACAGCGAATTCCTGTGCAGATTCCAGAGGACGCCACACCAGGCCAATTGCTGGTGTTTGTAGGCGACGGAAGCGCGCTACAGGAAGGTTCAGCGGCCAAGGCTTTTGTTCCTCAGGACCTGGGCCAACTGGTTCGAGCGATCAACAAAGTGAAGAAGAGCGACCGTCTTTATGTAAAGCTTTTCCGGATTACGCCCGGCGCGGTAATTGGCACGGATGAACTGCCAAATCTGCCGCCCTCGGTAGTGGCGACTCTGAATAGCGACAGAACATCTGGCGGCTACACTCCCACGGTTCTTTCCCCTGTTTATGAAATGGAGCTGCCTCCCGCGGATTTTGTAATCTCAGGCCAGCAGCTTATAGGAATTGATGTGGTGCGTTAGTTCCCGCTCTTCCACCCCAGCGAGTCTGGTCCTTCTAGTCTTTCCCTTCAAAACAACTATCGTACCCGCCTGGACCCTAAGGGTTGTGGATGAGTCCTCCTGATCACAAATACATACCTTCTTTTGGAATTTGGTATGCGGAATTCGTCGAAGCCGAGGTCCAGGTTCATGAGCTGGTCACGAAGTCCTTCGCCTCCGAAAAACAAAAGGATACTCGCCGGCGGTGACCATTTGAGGAGGTTCGGTAGTTTCGCTTCGAAGCGATCGAGGGCGCGACAGGTAATAAAGTCGACTTCCGGGGCCGGGATATTCTCGAAGCGCGCGGCGATCACTGTGGCTGAACTGAAAACTTCGGCACGATTGAGCGCCTCGCCCAGAAAAACCGTTTTCTTCTTAGACGACTCAATGAGCGTGGCGGTGATATCAGGACGCGCAATCAAACATGGGATGATGGGAAGACCAGCGCCCGAGCCAACGTCTGCGACTCTCGCATCCTGGGGCACGTGTGGAAGCAACATTAACGATTCCAGTACGTGTCTGGTGGCAAACTCACGAGGCGAGCATGGTGCCACCAGGTGCAGTCGACCATTCCAGGCGCTTAGCAGATCATAGTATTTGGACAAGCGCTCGGTCGCCTCGGCAGTGAGATCTACCTGATAGGATGTGGCGTACGAACCCAGGGCTTCCCTAAACTCTTTGAGCTGCGAGCTGTTTGCGGTCATCAATTCCAGTGTCACTGAAAGTAGGAGCGAGCGCAAAGGGCAGCAGCAGGAGGCAGGAGCAGACGGCAAGAGTGAGCATGTTCCATGTGTCATTTGACATTTTTCAGGGGTCATTTTCTGAATTTCACTTCGTGGTGATTTGTGTTATTTCGTGGATCGGATGTTTGCCTGAGGGATTAAGAACGATCCACGAAATCACACGAACGGACACGAAAATAGTACGCGCCAAAATCGGAAAATTTATACTCATCCCGACCGACTTTGCCCCTTGCGCCGTTGCGTGAGATTCTCTGATTCCAATCACCAAAGATCACGAGCTCTAAAGGACAACCGGTATTGAAAGATCTGGCTGAGCAACACGAACACCTCGGACGCGCGGTGACACGCATCATTACAGACTTTGCTGCGAGTCTGGATTCGCGCTCCGTCGCCACCGACGCTACGCCGTCCGACCTGGAGAGACTTTTCCAGGAGAAGCTCCCAGAAAACGGTATCGGACTTGATGAAATTCTGGCCCGCTTCACGCGCGACATCGCGGACCACGCGATGGGCGTGCCCAGTCCACGCTACTTCGGACAGTTTAATCCTACGCCGCTGCCGATCGGCGTTTGGGCCGATGCGCTTTGTTCGGCCCTGAACCAGAATGCCGGGGCTTGGCGCAATGGGCCCACCTCGGCAATGATCGAAGCGCGCGTTATGCGCTGGCTCTGCGATCTGATTGGCTATGGACCGCGGAGCTTTGGCACTCTCGCGAGTGGGGGCTCGGAGGCGAATCTCATAGCCTTGAAGTGTGCTCGAGATAACGCCCACGCCGGAGTGGCGCACGAAGGGGTTCGTGGGGCACCGGGCGATCTTGTTATTTACGCCTCTGAACAATGTCATTACTCAATTGAGAAAAGCGCAGACATCCTTGGCCTCGGCCGCGACGGTCTACGCAAGATCCCTACTGACGATCGCTTTCATGTCCAAACCGACTTGCTGCGAGCCGAGATGGAGCGCGACCGCAAGGCTGGTCGGATACCGAGTTGTGTCGTCGGCGTTGCGGGCGCTACCTCGACGGGAATCATCGATCCGTTGGCTGAGCTGGCCACGATCGCGCGGGAAAATAATTGCTGGTTTCATGTAGATGCGGCTTACGGTGGGACACTGGCTTTTTCCGACGAACACAAATCCAAGCTGAAAGGTATCGAAGAGGCTGATTCGATAACCTTTGATCCACACAAGTGGCTGTTTGTTCCTTTTACCTGCGGGACAGTACTGGTGCGCGAGGGCGGCAGAGTGCTGCGCGAGGCTTTCGACATAAGTCCGGAGTATCTCAGCGAAGATCGCGGCGGCGCAGACGTGGAATACGACTTCTTCCGTTACGGTCAGATGGGAACCCGTCGATTTAGCTCTCTGAAGTTGTGGATGGCGTTGAAATTCATGGGCCGACGAGGTTACGAAGAGGTAATTGAACGGCAAATTAGTTTGACGCAGTATTTAGCGAGCCGCATTGATGAGTTGAGTGAATTCCAGCGACTGGGGGAGGTTGAAACGGCAGTGTGTTGTTTCAAGTTTCTGCCCGAAATGGCTGGCAAAACGACCGGGGAAGATCAAGATCGTTTGCAGTTGAGAACACAGCAGCAGATCGAGCGAAGCGGCAAAGCCTTTATCACAACCACGGTGCTGCATGGCCGTAGAGCGCTGCGAGTGAATGTAAACAGCTTCCTTACCGAGCGTCGCCACGTTGACGATCTGCTAGAATTGTTGAAACGCGAAAGCAAGAAGGTGATGGAAGAATTCCCTTTTACCCCTTTTGTCCTTTGACCTGATGTCACTATGTCCAAGAAAATATTTTCCGACGGAATCCTAAATGAGCGGGTTGCTTTCGTCACCGGTGGTGGAACGGGAATCACCGGCGGTGTCGCGCGGGCACTTGCGGAAGCCGGCGCTCGCGTAGTTCTTGTGAGCCGGAAAATGGAGCACCTGCAGCCGGCGGCTGACGCGATCAACCAGGCTGGCGGAAACGCATCCGCAGTGAGTGCGGACGTTCGCAATCCTGAAGAGGTGGAGAAGGCCATTGCCGCGACGGTCCAGCAGTTTGGAAAACTCGATATCGTGGTCAATGGCGCCGCCGGAAACTTTCTGTGCGCTGCGGAAGAGCTTTCTCCTAACGGCTTTGGAACTGTCGTCGACATTGATCTCAAAGGTACGTTCAATGTTTGTCGGGCGGCGTTTGCGGATTTGAAAAAGAATCGCGGACAAATTCTAAACATCAGCGCGACGCTTCATTACCTCGGTACGCCGATGCAGCTACACGTCTCCGCGGCCAAAGCGGGTGTCGATGCGCTGACACGGAACCTGGCCGTCGAGTGGGGGCGCCACGGTATTCGGGTAAATGCTATTGCGCCGGGCCCAATCGGTGATACGGAAGGAATGAAGCGACTGGTGTCCGAACCAATTAAGGAAAAACTGCGGCAAAGAATACCCCTCGGTCGTTTTGGAGAAATCGCTGATATTGAGAAGGCTGCGGTGTTCCTCTGTTCTGACGCAGCCGCTTTTGTTAATGGCACTATACTGGTGGTTGATGGGGGTCACTGGCTCGCGGCGAACCGGTTGATATGATGCTTGATCTCCAACCCGCCTCATTCGAAGACTTTGAACGCCAGGCTTGTGAGGGCAACGTTGTTCCTGTGGTGCGGTCTGTGCTTGCTGACCTGCAAACTCCGGTCGGGGTGTTCATGTGCACTGCCGGTAATTCACCATATGCTTTCCTGCTCGAATCGGTCGAAGGCGGCGAACGAATTGCGCGCTATTCCTTTCTCGGCGCGGAACCGGAAATGATTGTGCGCGGACGAGGCTTGCAGACATTCGTTGAACGAGACGGGAATACTGAGACTTATCCCATTGTAGCGACAGATTGGGTACGCGATTATTTTCGGGACCGAATGCTGGCTCAGCGTTCAGGCCTGGCGCCTTTCGCCGGCGGAGCGGTGGGTTATTTAGGCTACGATGCCGCAGCCTGGTTTGAACCCGTCTTGCAAATCGAAGACCAAGAATCGTCAAACACGCCGCCGCTTCAGAGTCCACCAGACGCCCTCTGGATGTTCTATCGGGACGTGATTGCTTTTGATCGCCTGCGGCAGCGCACGGAAATTGTCTCAATCGTGTTGACGGAAGAGGCGGAAGGCAGCCACGCGAAACTGAGAACTCTCTATGACGAGGCAGTGGGCCGTACAGCGATTATTGAAGAGAAGCTCCGCCAGGGATTACCGCCCAAGGTCCCCCAGAAGCGACCTGCACGTAACGGAACGATAGAGCCGGAATCCACCTGGACCCGAAGAGGCTTCGAAGCCGGTGTACGTCGCATTCAGGAGCACATCGCATCTGGAGACTGTTACCAGGTAGTACTTTCGCAGCAGTTTTCCACGAAGTATAAGCATGACCCGCTGGATATCTATCGGGCGTTGCGGGCCATCAATCCTTCGCCATATATGTTTTTCCTCCGCCTCGGGGAGGAAACGATTGTGGGAGCGTCGCCTGAAATGTTGGTTCGCTGTCACGGGCGCCGGTTGGATTACCGGCCCATTGCCGGAACCCGAAAGCGCGGGTCAACTGAGACTGAGGACTGGATGCTTGGCGAAGACCTGCGAACTGATGAAAAGGAAGTTTCTGAACACACAATGCTCGTCGATCTGGGACGGAATGATCTCGGGCGGGTTGCTGACTATGGTTCCGTGAAGGTCGAGGAATTGATGGCAGTTGAACGTTATTCACATGTGCAGCATCTCGTTACCAGCCTGCGGGCCCGACTGCGTGATGGGCTCGATCGTTTCGACGCGCTTGGATCGTGCTTTCCCGCCGGTACGGTAACCGGCGCTCCTAAAATTCGCGCCATACAGATCATTCGAGAGCTCGAGCCAGAGCGGCGTGGCGTCTATGCGGGGTCGGTACTCTATATGGACTACGCGGATAATCTCGACTCCTGCATTGCGATCCGCACGATTGTTTTGCGCGACGGAAAAGCCTCCGTTCAAGCCGGGGCTGGCATCGTCGCTGATTCTGTCCCAGAGCATGAGTACGCGGAGACCGTCGAAAAAGCGCGCGGATTATTCCGAGCGATTGAACTTGCTGAAAAGGGCTTGTGAGAGACCCAAATGTGAACATGCCTGAGGGGCATGAAGTTAATAGCCGGGGGCAACGCCCCCGGTAGCGAAGTATTCAGTCCGACCCTGAAAGGGTCGCAGTCTCGTCGGACTACATCAGTCAGGTTATTTTTTGCTTGGCACGGTGCGACCCTTTCAGGGTCGGGCAGCTTTACCAGCTTACCGGGGGCGTTGCCCCCGGCTATTAACTTCGTCCCATTCAGGGACCGGGAGCCTTTGACCCCGCGAGATCCATAATGAACCCTCAAGCTATAAAACATTTTGCTCCCCCAGAGCGAAAACCTTGCCAAAAAAACAAGAATATGGCCGGCAGTTGGGTGTATGAAATGAGTAGATTCATGAAAAGGGTGCTGGCGGGCAAGCGGAACATTGTCACGATCCTTGTCGTCGGCAGTTTGTTCCTGCTGAGCGGCTGTGCGCCCATCGCCGCAAAACCGACACCCGAGGCGGCTAAACAGTTTTTGAAACTGCGCGGTTATAACTTCGACGAAAAATCTTTTCTGGCAGCCGCGGCTTCGAGCGACGTCATGGCGGTGAACGCTTTTTTGGTGGCTGGTATCGACCGGGATGCGAAAGACGAGATCCGTGGCGAAACTGCCATGATAGCGGCGGCAATGCGTGGGGATTTAGCAATCGTTAAGACCCTCTTGCAGGGTGGCGCAGACGTGAATAGAAAAGACGCAGCCGGGTCAACGGCGCTCTTGCGGGCTCTTGAATTCAAAAATGAAGAAATCGCGAATGCGATATTGGCCGAGAAGGGGCTCGACTTGAACGCGCAAGGGGCAAACGGCGCGACGGTCTTGATGTATTACGTTTCTCGGGGGCGCCAAGAGATTGTGGCAAAGCTGTTGGAGCGGGACGCGAACGTGAACCTTCAGGACGCCGACGGCGACACTGTGCTGCATCGCGCTGCGCATTCAGGCAATGCGACCATCTTGAAAATGCTTTTGGCGAAGGGCGGTAATCCGAACGTTAAAAACCGAGTTGGCGGGACAGCGTTAATGTGGGCAGCCGTTTATGGCCATGAGGAAGGGGCGCGGATCTTGTTAGATAATGGCGCTGACGCGCGCCTCAGAGATGAGGACGGAGTGACCGCCGCCGCGTGGGCACGTAAGAACGGACGAGACGATCTGGCGAAGCTGCTCCGTGAGGCGGAAAAGAGAAAATAGGGGGCAGTTCTGTAGGGGCGTCCCTCCGTGGGCGCCCCAGCTGCCGCGACCGAGGGGCGCCCACGGAGGGACGCCCCTACAAAGGTTCCCAGGCGGCAATTGGCAATGCTTCTAGTAATCGACAACTACGACTCGTTCACTTATAACCTCGTCCAGTATCTTGGCGAACTCGGCGAAACAGTTGAAGTGCGTCGCAACGATGAGGTGACCATTGAGGAGATTGCGTCGAGTCTGCATCCCAGCCGCATCGTAATCTCACCTGGTCCGGGAACTCCCAGTGATGCTGGGCTGTGCCTCGAGTTAATAAGATGCTTCGCCGGGCAGGTGCCCATCCTCGGAGTTTGTCTGGGCCATCAGGCGATTGGGCAGGCGTTCGGCGGCAAAGTCGTGTCAGCACCCGTATTGATGCATGGTAAGGCATCGGACATTTGCCACGACGGCAAGACTATCTTCCAGGGACTTGAAGATCACTTCCGGGCCGGGCGTTATCATTCGTTGATGGTAGAGAAGGCATCGCTGCCGGAATGTTTGGAAATCTCTGCCTTCACATCAGACGACGTCATCATGGGCTTGCGCCATCGCGAAATGCAGATTGAGGGTGTGCAATTTCACCCGGAATCAATCCTGACGAATTGCGGCAAGCAAATATTAGCGAATTTCCTGAAACTTTAACCTCGATATGAGTGAAAACGTTTTGCGAGATTTCCTTCCTCGTCTCGTTCGTCGCGAACCTCTTATTCGAGACGACGCTGCGCACTTGCTCAACGCCCTGCTGGACGAGGATGCGACCGATGCCCAGATCGCCGGGGTTCTGGTTGCCTTAGCGGCTAAGGGTGAGACCGTTGAGGAATTGGCGGGCATGGCGGCGGCCTTGCGCAGGCGCGCGGTACGAATCAAGTGCCAACACTCGTGCTTCATTGATACTGCTGGCACAGGTTCAAGTCCTGCTAAGACATTTAACATCTCCACCGCCGCGGCTTTTGTGGTTGCCGGCGCCGGGCTTCCAGTGGCGAAGCATGGCAATCGGGCGGCGAGCAGCCGCTCCGGGAGCGCTGATCTACTTTCGGCACTGGGAGTAAATGTTAACGCCTCTCCGGATGTTTCGGAGCAGTGCCTGAACGAGATCGACATCTGTTTCATGTTTGCCCCGCTCTATCACGGGGCGACCGCGCGTGTTGCCGGGATTCGTCGACAACTGGGGATCCATACGACCTTCAATTTGCTGGGACCTCTAAGCAATCCAGCCGGGGCGCCGCGACAGATTGTCGGAGTTTGGAGGCGAGATCTCGTTGAACGAATGGCGAAGGTGCTCGCCGCCTCGGGCACCGAACGGGCCTGGGTGGTGCATGGCGAGGACGGACTGGACGAGATTACTTTGGCGACTAAAACGCTTGTGTCAGAGGTGAAAGGCGAGCACGTCACTTCGTTCGAAGTGGAACCGAAGACCTTCGGGCTCTGGCGCGGAAGCTTGGAACACCTGCGAGGCGGCGACGCGGAAGCCAATGGACAAATTGTTCGTGAAGTATTATCCGGCAAACGTCGAGATGAAGCGCGTGCCCTGGTGGTAGCCAATGCTGCGGCGGCGCTTTTTGTTGGTGGCATCAGCAGTGACTTGCTGGCGGCCGCTAGAGCTGCGGAGGAAAGCATTGACAGGGGTGCGGCCATGATCAAACTGGAGCAGTTGATCGAACGGACTAATCGGGGTACCCAAACGGCCAATCCACTTGAGTCAGTCGGAAAAACATTATGAGGTTTTGCCGATTTTAATTCCTTAGGAGAGGGACAAGGCGAACTGGTTTCAAATGTTCTTGGAGAGTAGTGTCTGCTTTCGGCACCGGGCTGTGAGCATACGCGCCGATGGGGAGTTTTACTAGATGGACATCCTTAGTGAAATCATTGCTAATAAGAAGAAAAGAATTTCTCAGCAGGGCTACCGGCCCCTTGCGCGAATGCGGGAACATGCGCGAGCAGTCAGGTCTGCGGCGGCGGCCCATGTCATAGTAAAGGCCCTGTGTAACGAACGCATTAACGTTATTGCCGAATTCAAGCGAAGGTCCCCCTCCAAGGGTATTATTCGTGATGATGTGAGCCCTGAGTCAATGGCGCGTTTTTACGAGTCTGGAGGCGCGGCAGCAATCTCCGTCCTAACGGAGGAGGACTACTTTGGCGGTTCGCTTCAGGACTTGCGAGCCATCAGGGCGGCAGTTTCTATTCCAGTGCTGCGAAAGGATTTCATCTTTGACGAATATCAAGTATATGAAACAGCCGCTGCCGGGGCCGACGCGCTACTGCTGATTGTGTCAGCTTTGGAGAACGAAGCATTGGTATTGTTGCGGGAGCTTGCTGAAGATGAACTGGGAATGGTTGCTATCGTTGAGGTGCATACGAAAGCTGAAATGCAGCGGGCAATAGCCAGCGGCGCCAGATTTATTGGCGTGAATAATCGCGACCTGAAAACATTTTCAGTCTCGCTGGAAACTTCAGTAGAGCTGGCACGGGAAGCTCCCCCCGACGGAATGCTGGTTTCTGAAAGTGGTTTAAATTCAGCTCATGACCTGCGGCGGCTGCATGGGATGGGTTATCAGGGTTTTCTGATCGGCGAATCCCTGATGCGCTCGCAGCGACCGGATGAAACCTTACGCGCATTGATCCGAGACGGAGAAATGGCGACGACCGGATAACAAGGGGAAAAGGGAAAACGGGTAAAGGGGCGAAAGGGTCAGGAGAAGGAAATGCCTAAACCTTTTCCATAGGTCATTTGACATTTTTCATTGGCCTTTTTTTGAATCTCATTTCGTGGTGCTTCGTCTAATTTCGTGGATCGTTTGCCTGGCCGAGAGAACCGAGCGATCCACGAAATCACATGACGCAGCCCGTTCGGGCCGCAACCAAACTACCGAAAGACGAAGTTTTCTGTCATGATTCTCACATTACAAACATCGGTCGCATTAAATGTACGCGCAGACTTGAGCTCGTACTCGATGATCGCAAAGACGATCGATTCAAAGTGGAACAAGATTCCATCATTAGAGCGACCGACTTGTGCCAAATCTCAAGAGCAAAGCCTTGAGAACAAACTGCCCATACTTGCTGACGTGAAGCACCGTGGCAGTCGAGCTTACACGCAGCAGATAAGCGCTAACCAGGCGCTTGACATTAAACGACCACTGCCTGCCCCGAACCCAGTCTAATGCGGGGGGAGGGGTTTTTGTGTCTACAACTCCAAAAATGATCGCAGAAAAACAAAATTCCGTAGGTTTGTTACACGAACGGACACGAACAAGAGGTAAACAATGCCAAAATGAGAAATGGAAAATGGAAAATGGAAAATGTTTAGGTTTTTCCTCTTGCCCTTTTCCCCCTTTACCCCAAAGGCTTTTATGGCGTTCGTCAAAATCTGCGGTATAACCAGTTTGGAGGACGCTCTGCTCTCCGTAGCAGCCGGGGCGGATGCGTTGGGGTTCAATTTCTACCGCCCTAGTCCGCGCTACATCGAGCCACTTGTGGCGCGCGAGATTATCGATCGCTTGCCCGGCAATGTTTTAACTGTAGGCGTCTTCGTGAATGAGCCGACTCCCGAGACTGTGGAGCGAATCGCTTCTGACGCCGGTGTAGCTGCTGTGCAGTTGCACGGCGATGAATCGCCCGACTATTGCCGAGCGCTCCGAGGTCGGTACGTGATTAAAGTGTTGACGGCCGGCAATGACTTTGAACCTCAGCGTGCCCTCGATTACCAGGTGAAGGCGATCATGCTTGACACTTTTGACGCGCATATGCGTGGCGGCACTGGTCGCGCAATGGATTGGGCTGTCGCCCGAAAGACGCGGGCGCTGGTACCGAGGCTTTTCCTTGCCGGCGGGCTTGCTGCTGAGAACGTGCAATCTGCAATAGCTGCGGTGGATCCTTATGGCGTCGACGCTTGCAGTAGACTGGAAACCAGTCCGGGAAAAAAAGTTCCGGAACGCGTCGAAGCATTCGTAAACGCGGCACACGCCACTTGACCTGATAATGTCTTCCGCGAATAGCCTTCTCCTCACTTCATGCCGGTGTATATGAAAGCGAGAGTCCAGAAAGAGAAGCCCGGCAAAACGGTTCTGCGTGAGCGAGGTCGCCTGCTGATTGTTACCGATGAGCCGGACTCTGTCGATCCCGAGCCCCTAACTTCCGCGGGACTGGAAATAGTCGGGGTGTGCGGCGGCGCCGCAGCTCTAGGAATCTTGTCGGAAAAAACATATAGCGCCTGAGTCAAGTTTCAGGCAGCGAGTTTGGCGTCGCGACACCATTGTTCAATGGCCTCCGTGGTTTTATCGAAATGACGGCGCAGACGGGTATC
>JALZJF010000017.1 GCA_030859905.1 Acidobacteriota bacterium | reverse complement strand
CATCAGCCCGTGTTAACGGGCGGCAGCGTGTTGTTTGAGACGAGCGCGGAATTTGGTTCGGGCTGTCACCTGCCTTCGCAGGCTTAGGACTCTTTGTTTGCAGAGGCCTGGGGCTCACGCCCCAGTGCGGGATCCCCAGCCGAGCATCTCGGCTGGGGTGCGAGACTTTATGCTTTCGCCTGCTACCGCAGGCTTACTGAAAAACACCGCAGTTCGTGAATAATCCGGACTAGCTTAGCTAGTGTGTGGCGAGGGATTGGCCATGTCGGGTGTGCCTTGATACCGAGAAGGTCTGAGAATTTTACCACTTTGGGGCCTTTGCGGAGTTGCTCTGGGAAAACAATTGGCCGCATTAGCTATCTTGTCGCAAGTGATCAGCGAGATTGAAACCCGGCGCTGAATGGAATTTCGCGGTGCCGGCATTCGCGCCAACCGATCCAGAATCTCCGATTAGCGCCGTGTCATCGGCGCGACAAAAAGTGAGGGCGTCGTCGGACTCAACGCGATTACATTGGGGGCAGCGTTTCATTCTGGTAGCGCAAGCTGCTGGCTTGCGTTCTTCGCGCCGGCGCAAACTACCAGTTTGCGCTACTCCGCCAAACCCATGCGCCGAATCAAATCCTGGAATCGCGGGTCATCGCGGAGCGAGTCAAATGGCTGATACGAGGCCAGACGGACGTAAGCTTCGTGGACCAAAGCGGTGGCTTGCAGCGTGTTGGCACCCGGCTTACGGCGGAGATAACTGGACGCCAGTTTGCGGAGCTCGTCATAGACGCTAGGGTTGATTGAAATCAGTCGCTGTCGCGTGGGCCGGGTGCCGGAACGTCAATGGGAATCTGAAACAAAATCACCCGCAAGCTTGGAAACCTTGCGGGTGATTTATTGCGGGAGCTGTGGTGCCGCTCTAGTCGTCTTTCTCTGATGTCTTACGTCGTCTCCATGCCTTGCCGGCAATGCCTGCCAAACCTGTGCCAAGCAAAAGCATGGTAGCGGGCTCGGGAATAGGGTCGGTTCCGCAAGGAGGTTGGCCCGGTTGACCACAAACCGCGAATGATCCGCCTGCGATGAACACCCCTGAATCTAGAATCGCGTCTCCGCGATCAGCAATGACTAGCTGGAGAGTGTTTTGTACACCGGCGTTCACGGGGGCAACAAAGGTCAAAACCACAGTTAGACCATCGTACTGCGTGTTCACTTGAATCGCGCCAGTATTGTCGATGTAGAAAGCTGAGTTCGACCCATTGTTAACGGTATTGATTTCTACGGGGGTCATTGTGCCGGGAATCAGTGCGAAATTCGTCCCGTTCACCAAAAAGACAAACGCATCATTGAACGAAGAGTTGACAAACTCGTTGTATTCCTCAGAGCCAAACACATAGCTGAACTGTACCTGATTGCCAGTGGGTGTAAACACAATTTCCAGGATTGATGCATTGAAGCTGTCCGCGATCAGAGCAGTACCCGGTGCTCCATTGTCCAGACCAGCGCTCCCTGAGTTATTGGGGCCAACTGCAATTTGCGCCGATCCCGAGGTTAAGAGGATTCCACTCTCAAATCCGATAATACCCGTTCCGCCTGTAAAGGTCCCTGAAGCGACAGCGGCACCGGTGTAAGTTGCACTGTTGATTGTAATGCCGCTGCCTCCAGCAAGAAGGGTGTTCGCTAATGTAGTGGCGTCGTTAGTCGTGGTGACGATTAAAGGATCGGCGTAAGTTACCGACGTCAAAATGAGAGTGAGAAAAAACACTCTAAGCGCAGTGACTGCAGGTTCGATCGGGGACATCGATTTCTCCTTAAAATTTTGGTCCGGTTTTTAAGATGCTCAGACAGCACTAACTCCCAGGTAAGTCGAGCTGGCCCAAGGCTGACTCGAAACCGATTCGCTGACTGCCGGATTCATAGGCAAGAGGGCATCGGCGTCGCCAGCCCGCCGAAGGTAGAGATTGCAACCCGATAAGAGCTTCTTGCAAATCTCAAGCCACCGACCATTCGTGACGGCCGTAGGGCGAAAACGCTAAAATCCTTTTTATTGTGGCGGAAGGAAGAGAGAAAGCAAGATATTTTGTCTCAGACCTAGACAACTCTTCTAGACTTCGGACAGCTCAGCAAGTATGAGCGATCGAAAATTGCATTCACGAGTGTGGGTATGGCGTCCCAAACCATTCCCAGTTGGAACCAATTAGTCCGTTGGCTCAAGGAGATGGATAGCTTGCGATCTACCGTCGCGGCCTGACGACCTTTCCTCAGAGACTGCGGTTGCTTTGCTGTTGAACGACATCCCTAAGCTGAATGGAATCCTTTGAAGCGGAGGATTTCTTCAACGAAGTATCTCACTCGTTTCAAGTGGAGGAGCGCAAATCTTTCCTAAGTGATAAAAGGGAGGCTGGATGAACGAAGTAGCAGAAAGCGCACGGACTTCCATCAAAACGACAAGCTCAAAAAGCGTACGGGGCCATCAAAGAAAACAGTGATGATCGCATCGCTTTTGACATTTTGACTGTTTTCCGTGCACTCGCGGACGAACGTCCATTCTCTCAGAGGACACCAGAGTTTGTTCTGATGGAGCCGCTAACGCCTCGCCGGTCGAAGGGTTGTTTAACCCCCTCTGTTCATTCTTAAAAATGGTTGCCATAAAACGATCTTGGGCATCCGTCGAGGCGTGCCTCGACGGATGCCTTTTAGCCCCACTTGGCGCGAGGAGATCGGAGATTACGAACCCCTTTTGCTTTCTTTTATCGCGCGCTTGGCGTTCTTCACGGCCTCTTTCGCTTCGCTTGAGTTGAGACCCAAATTTTGAAGCGTGCCACCGATGCTCTGGCCATCGGCCAGGCCGCTCAGGATCGCCGCCGTCGTGATATTCGGATTGCCTGCGCCGAGATTACGCGCCAGAACGTTGGCCGCCACGAACTGGCCGAACTTTAGATCGGGGTTCCTAGCCAAAGCCGCCTGGTACCGGCTGCGCAAATCGTTCGGGTTAACATGCAAACTCTCAGCAATGCCCGGATTATTCCGCAGTTCTTGATCTGCGCGTAGACTATTGTCACGCGCGGCACGCGCACGTGCGAGGCCGTCATCCGAGCGCCCGTTTGACCTTTCGGACGCTGTACTTAAACCTTGATTCGAGCGCCCGCCCGATCTCTCCGAAGCGGTGCCAATACCCCGATCAACGCCTACGCCACTCGGCGGTCCGCCGCCCCGGCCCACGCCACTCGGCGGTCCACCGCCACGGCCCACGCCGCTCGGTGGTCCACCGCCGCGCCCTTGCGCTGAAGCGGAATTATATGCTCCGACAATGAGTAAGCTGGCGAGTCCCAGTCCCATTAAAGTCGACAGTCTTTTGTGTTTCATCTTTCTTCCCCTTTGAATGAATTCCTTCGTGATGGGTTTTTCCCCGTATAGGCAGGGGCAAGCGGTGTGCCGTGAGAGGAACCTTCTGTTTCATCCTATGGAGTGCCGGATACCCTGTATCTACAGCTTTATAATGACCGGGCGATAATGACTTTCACGGGAGATGCGAGAGGTGTGACAAAATTAATCGGAATGCAGGGTGAGGAACTCAGGAGGATGTGACAAATTTGAACGGTCAATTCATGAACCAGGTATAACAATCGAGGACATTGAGGGTTTGAGAGGAAAGAGGACCGTGAATGTAGAACCCGCACCTACTCGGCTATCAACCGTGAGGCGTCCACCATGCCTCTCAACAATCTCTTTAACGAGCGGAAGCCCGAGACCAGTCCCGACGATTTCGGAAGCGTCATCGCGCTCCAATCGGTAAAATTTCTCGAAGATACGTTCGCGCGCTTCTCCGGGAATTCCATAGCCATGATCCCGTACCGACAGATGAAAAGTTGCATCATCGCATCCGGCTTCGATCTCGATATCAGAGCCTGCGGGACTGTATTTGATCGCGTTGCTCAAAAGGTTACTGACAGCTTGTGTGAGAAGCTGCGCATCGGCGCGCAAGTGTGGTAGCGCGTGGCTGACCGTCTGTTTAATCTCGATCTTCTTCTCCGCCGCGGACAGGTTGAGCGAACGCACGCAACTGGCGATCAATTCGTCAACCGAGACGGGCGCGATGTTGAGCGGCTGTGCGCCCGACTCAAGCCGGGTGAGGTCCAGATAGCGGTTGATGATCTCGCCCAATCGCACGGCTTCCGAGTGGATCGTATCGAGAATCTCCTGCGATTCGTCGGTGGGCACTGTAAACTTCAGCAAAACATCGCTGAGTCCTTGTATCGAAGTCAGCGGAGTGCGCAGCTCGTGCGAGACCAGTTGCAGTGTTTCCGCCCTCATTCGATCAAGCTCCCGCCGCTTCGTAATGTCTGCGATCATGCCAATCAGGCCGATGATTCTTTGACCGTCAGGGTTCGCGCTTGAAGAGGTAGGTACGTGAGAAGCATCGAGAGCAGATGCTTCCGTGCGTGCCGTCACCGCCGATAGCTGAAGCGAGTAGTAAAGGGGGTCTTGAGCTGATAATTCAAACTCTGTCTGGAAGCCTTGCCCGTCGAGTACTTGATTCATCGCTCCGCGCATTTCTGAGAGAGCGAGGATGTTGCCACCAACAAAGTAGTCAGCGAAGTTCGTACCGATTAGCTTTTCAGGTTCACTGCCGTGAAGCTCGGCTGCACGATGGTTAGCGAAGACGATTTGTCCCGTAATGTCTCCGACGAGCACCGCATCTGTCATGTCGGAGAAGACGCGATCCATAAAGCTCATCCGCGCGACGAGCTGCGCAGTGATGTCGTCAACCGTGCGAAGCTTCCAAGCGAGATTGCGCGGCAGATCGATACCGAATCCTTTATCCTCAAGCTGCGCGCGCTGTCGAGAGAGCGATAGCACGACGGACAGTCCGGCAGATGCCTCGCGAATCAGCTTCAGTTCACTCCCGCTAAACGGCTCTCCGGTAGGCCGCGTGATGAAAAGCGCACCCAGCGTTTCATTTTCTTTCGTCAACGGAACTGTAACTCGTGTCACGTCCGCGTGATGATCTTGAGCATGGTTTTTGATAGCGGATGAGAGAGTTTCGAGGGGCGGCTTCGCTCCGTAAAAATCTTTGAGACTGAGCGGCCCGTGGGCATTCTCTTTCAGGAAAAGAGCGGCGGTTTCTGCCCGCAGTATCGAGCCGAGAAAAGCCATCTGTTCTGAGAAGGACGCGTCTTGCCGTTCGTCCAGCAGAAATCCCTTTTGCGTGCTCGCCAGCGTCTCCAACTTCCGGTCCAGATCACGGCTGGCGGCGAGAGATTGATTAAGTAGTAAGAGCGGGACGGCGGCAAGATAACCCGTCAACATCGGCGCGAGGGGCGGAATTATTGAGAAATGATTGAAGACGTAGAAGCTGCCGACAATTGTGGTTAGCAGAATGGCACTAAGACTCGCCACCTCGCGCCAGCCGTCTAACCACCTGATAACCAGAGTGACAAAAAGAATTACAGCCAGCGCTGTGATAAAGCTGAGCCACTCAGCGACGGGTTTCAACCAGAGATGATTCCTGATGGTGTTAATGACATTGGCATGAACTTCGATGCCCGGCATGCCCTGACCGCTCTGGCGTTCGTCCATGCCGTAAGACATGTAAGGCGAGATTCGAGTGTCGCCCATAGATTGCGACACCGCTCCGATGAGCACAATCTTGTCGGCGAAGGTGGCGGGTGGCACCTCGCCGCTTTGCACAGCCGCGATGCTGTAGTAGCGAAACGATCTGGTCGGGCCGATGTAGTTAATCAGCATCTCATTTGAGCGAATGATGATGACGCCGGGAATCGCAGAGCGGCTCGCCTCATCAAGCACGGAGATTTGGTACGGGCCGAAGCGCAGCGTGCCGGGTCGTTCCTCAACCGCGCCTGCTGGTATCTGCTCGGCCACACGCACCACCTCCAGCCCGAAGGCCCAGAGACGAGTCGCACGATTGTCGGCTTTGCTGAGTTGAATGCTTCGCAGAATTCCGTCCACATCAGGAGCCGCGTGCGCGTGGGCAACGCTTGCCGCCCCCGCGCCAATCTCCGGCATGGGAAGCAACCAACTCATCCCCGGTTGATGATTCTCCACTTCCCGTTCGAGATCGGGCAATTGCGCGGGCAATATGACATTGCCGTTGCGCTTGATCGCTTCGGCCAAGCCATGATCGTCCTTGGGATTCGATTCCTTGGCGTAGATAACGTCAAGACCCACCGCGCGCGGTCTGGCGCTGGAGATTTTGTCCAGCACTTCAGCCATCACAAGACGCGGCCAGGGCCAGTTGCCGATGCGCTGAAGACTCGGGTCGTCAATCGCCACGATGACGATGTCATCCGGCGGTGGCAACGTGCCGCGCAGTCTAAAAAGCATGTTCAGCGAAGCAGCGGAGAGAGAAGGTACAAACCACGTGACGACTAAAACCGCCACCATGCTGGCGAGTAGCATCAGCGCCGCGCGCGCTCGTTGTGATGTGAAGCGACTCACGGGGTCAGAAAGTTGCGGGAGGATTGGGGGATTCGTCTTTATCTTGATTTTCGTCGGCAGCCCAGTGGCTCGCCGGATCAAGATAGCGATAGAGCGTGCGCCGGTGGATGCCGAGTATCTCTGCGGCGCGCGATTTATTGCCGCCCGTCTCTGCGAGAATGAGTTGAATGTAACGGCGGCTGAGATCATCGAGCGTCGGTCTGTCGTCGGCGAGCGAGACGGGCGGTCGAAGTGCGACGTCGGGAAGGCCACCGGAAGCTCGTACGCTAATGTGTTCGGGAAAATCGCTGATTCTGATCAGAGGGTCTGAGCAGGTGGCCGCAGCGTGCTCGATGGCGTTCTCAAGTTCGCGCACGTTTCCGGGCCAAGAGTAGCGTGAAAGCAGATCGAGCGCGTCTTTAGCAATCTGTAGCGGCGAATTCTCCTGAGCGCTATATTTTTTAAGGAAGTGGCGCACCAGCAGTTCGAGGTCTTCAGCGCCTCGCTCGCGCAAGGGCGGCAATTTAATTCTGAGCACGCCGAGCCGGTAAAATAGATCAGCGCGGAACTTGCCGCGATCGATCAGCGTCTCAAGATCAGTATTGGTCGCGCCAATGATGCGGACATCCACCTTGCGCGGCTCATGCTCGCCTATGCGTCGCACCTCTTTCTCCTGTATGACCCGCAAGAGACTCGCCTGAAATGACGCGCTCGTTGTGCCGAGTTCATCGAGCAAGATCGTTCCCCCGTCAGCACTCTCAAACAAACCCGCGCGGTCCGTAGTCGCACCGGTGAAGCTCCCCCTGATGTAGCCGAATAACTCCGATTCAAGCAGTGTCTCGGTGAGCGCGCTGCAATTGATGGCGGTAAATGGATGCCCGGCGCGGGCACTGTTTTCGTGGATGGCACGTGCGACGAGTTCCTTACCGGTGCCCGATTCGCCTTCGATCAGCACGGTCGCATTGGTGCGCGCCGCGTGGGCGGTCAGTTTATAAGCGCGCACCATCTGCGGGCTGTGCCCGATGAGTCCGGAGTCCGGAAGGTCTTGATCGCTTTC
>JALZJF010000016.1 GCA_030859905.1 Acidobacteriota bacterium | reverse complement strand
CTTCATGCGCCGGAGTGATTCGTGGCGCGCCTGAAAGCGGGTGCGCATCCACTAAAACCTTGATCTCCAAAACCTCGCTTAAGAGTTCTTCCGTCAAAACCTCGCGGGGCTTCCCGTCGGCGATCATGTGCCCGCTTTTCAAAAGCACTACGCGATTGGCAAACTCCGCTGCGAGATTAATGTCATGCGTAACAATAACTGCCGCGGTCGCGCGCTCGTCGCAATGCGCTCGCACGAGCTGGAGCATTGAAGCCTGATGAGCCAAATCCAGGTTGGCCGTCGGCTCGTCAAGCAAAAGAATTCCGGCTGTGGTCGCAAGCGCGCGCGCCAAAACCGCGCGTTGACGCTCGCCTCCTGATAATTCGTTCATCAGACGCGCGCTGAAATTTTCCAATTCAGTCTCGCGCAATACCTCGAAGGCGATCTCCAGATCGCGTTCCGATTCCCAGCCCCACGTCCCCGGCCCTGACCACGGGTACCGACCACCAAGGACGTACTCCAATACCGAAACTGGAAAAACCAACAGGGCCTCCTGCGTAACTACCGCAATGCGCCTGCCGATAGCTCTGCGCGCGTAGGAGTTAAGCGGTTTTCCGTCCAGGAGGATCTCACCTCGCGAAGGCTGAATCGCGCCATTCAACGCGCGCAACAGTGACGATTTGCCGGCGCCGTTGGCACCGACGATGGCCGTCATATCTCCCGGGGAGACACGCAACGAAACATTTACGACAGCCTGTCGCATACCGTAATTAATGCTTAAATTTCGCGCTTCCAGCATCTCTCTAAGCAGGTCCTTACGATTGTTAGGGGCGGCGCGTTTTCCGGAGCCTCGTGCGCCAAAGGATTACGTTCAAATAAATACCCGACAACGCCGACAAACACGCTAGGGCCGATACTGCGACGAGCAGCGGAACCTGCCAGCTACCAGCAAAAAAGTAGAAATGTGCCTGGCGAAAATACCTAGTCAAAATGGCTGGGGGCGGGGTCTTCATCACTTCTCCCGTCTCTGCGTTAATCAGCACTGAATCCGCGCCCAGGCCTCCAACGGCTTGATAAACCGGACGACCTCCGCGCATCAGCAGAGTTAGAGCAGTCGTCGGCAGTTTTCTCCCCGCGAACTCATCGGCACGTTGCAGAGCCTCTGCTGGCGTAATTTGCACACGACCAGGTGCTATGCTTTCAATCTTGCCGCCATCTACCGCATTGGGCCACGCGTACAGCAATCCGCTTGACGCCCATGCCAACACCGGAACGGCTATGATCAATCCGAGCCAGATATGCGTGCGGTAGATAAAAGATCTCATAGAACTTGGATCTCCGGCGGCAGCGCCACCTCTAGAAACGTCTGGTCTCAACGAGGCCAGGTTAACAACTTGGGCTAGCGTCGCTTCAGCAAGTAAATAAACAACGGGGCGCCAATCAACGCCGTGATCGCGCCGACCGGAAGTTCGCGAGGCGCAATCACAGTGCGCGCCAGCGTGTCCGCGACAACAACAAACGATGCGCCTGTAAGGGCAGCCGCAGGAATTGTCAAACGGCTATCGCCACTCGTGGACATGCGCACCAGATGCGGAACGACGAGGCCGACATAGCCGACCGAACCGCTTAACGCTACGGAGACGCCGACAAGCAGACTGGCCGCCAGAAATACTTGTAAACGCACACGTTCTACTTCGACGCCGAGATCAAAAGCGTCACGCTCGCCAAGCATCAGTAGATTCAACTGACGCGCTCTGAATGTCAGCGCAGCGACCCCAGCAATAGTCGAAACGACAGCGAGCCAGAGCGAGCCAGATGCGGCTTGGGAAAGATCACCGAGTAACCAAAATGTAAACGAGCGTATGCGAGTTGCATCCATCAACGTTGTGATGAAAACAATCACCGAAGATTGAAACGTCATGACGATCACACCGGCCAAAATTAATCTCTCCGGCGACGCTCCTGCGCGACCGCGCGCCAAACGATAAACGAGGAAGGTTGCGCCGAGTGCACCCGCGAATGCCATGACTGGACGAGTCCACTCATTCGAGTCAAAGAACACGAGCGCAACCATCGTTCCGACCGCGGCACCGTTTGAAATGCCCAGCAGAAAAGGCTCGGCGAGCGCGTTGCGCAGAAGCGCCTGATAACTGGCGCCCGCCGCGGCAAGCGATGCGCCAACCGTCACAGCGAGCAGAATCCGAGGCAAGCGTATGTCGAATAGAATGGCGCGCTGCGTAGACGTCAGGGCGCCCGAGTTGGCTCCTCCCGTGAAAAGCGCGCGGAGCGCATCAACCAGAGGCAAGCGCTCGCTGCCTAAAGTCGCCGCGATGGTGACGATGAGGGTCAGCATGATAGTGAGCGCACCGCAAACGACGAGTGTTTTCCGCAACGTGGCGCGCGCAACATGGGACGGCGGCGCGGCATTACGACTTAGAGTTGCGGCTTCTTTGTTCAAGTTGCTGCTCATTTAAAGGCTTTCGGGTGAAGCGCGTGCGCGATCTGCTCCAAACCGTCGACAAGCCGCGGCCCGGGACGTATTAAGAGATCGCCATCGATTAAATAAACACGTCCGTTCTGTACGGCAGGAGAGTTTCTAAGCGCCGCTGCCACGTTCGTATTGGCCGCCGCTCCCATCGCGTCTCCTGAAAGCATGATTACTGCTTCGGGGCGCGACGCGAGCGCCCTCTCATCGCTCAATCGTGGCCATGCCTCCTGAACGTCCGAAGTCACGGAACGTCCGCCGGCGCGCTCGATCAAATTCGTCACGAACGAGCTCCTTCCGGCTGTATAGAGTGGCTGCCCGGACAATTGGAAGAAAACGGACACGTCCGCGAACCCGGCTACAGCGCGCTCAACTGTTTCAGATCTCGCACGCAACTGACTCACTGATTCGGAAGCAGCAGCAGACTCATTCAAGAGATCGCCGACGCTTAAGATTGAGCGAAACATGCCTTCAAGATCTCGCGGGTCCGTCACGTAAATCGCGATCCGATGTTCATCCAACTGTTTCGTAAACGCTTCGAGTTGCGAGGCTGTGGAGACAAGGACAAGCTGTGGTCGGAGGGCGAGTATTCGCTCAATGCTGGGTTGGAGTGTGTCGCCAACCTTCTGCACTTTCTTTGCGTCTTCGGGGTAATCGCAAAATGTCGTATTGCCAACCAGACGATCGCCGGCGCCTAATGCATAAATAATCTCCGTCAGATTTGGGGCCAGGGAAATGAATCGTTCTATCCTGACCGGGACGGTGAGTTTTCGTCCGGACTCGTCAGTGACTTGTCTCGCGCCCTGTGATTCTGCAGGCGTGATTGGCTTCTGGACCGAGCACGCGAGCAAAACAAGTGCAAACAAGACCGCCCCTGCCATCCCGATTGACCTCAAACCTGGGTGTGTTGAGGGTGTTACTAACAAGAATCCCGCCGACCTCCGTTTCCTCGCTGGGAACAGGCTGTCGGCGGGACTTTGATAATGGGCCCGGAATCCGTGCGGCCTGAACACCCTTACGCGAGGTATTCAAAAGGCTGCAAAGTGACATCGGCAGGTCTCCTGGCTTAGAGAATTGCCGGTCAAACCTCACGAAAGGCGTTGGCGACAATTCTCATCACAGTGGCGCGACCGCGCGGGATTCACACCCGCTTCCCTATTCTCCCCGCAATGGGGGCACCCTGACACTTTGATCTAACAAAGAACAATGACATCAGCTTGACTGCGCGGACAGTATCACCTGATCTCTGGGGTGTCAAACGCGCTGAGTCTGTGATAGGGGCGAACGACTTATCCGCAGATTACACAGAATTTCGAAGAACCGTAAGAGCTGAAGACAATGAGCAGGATCTGTTGGCTGTAGCATCTTAGTCTGCCCTTATCTGTGTAACAAACCGTCAACTTCTTGTTTCTTTGACAAGGTTTCTAACCAGTTCCGTAGTCCCGTAGGGACGTAATGTTTATAGAACGCAAGCTCCAAAAGATTCTCCCGCTCCGGAGGAGCGGAACGTAGCCGATCTCGCATATCATGGCCGGAAACATTGCGCTCCGCTGGAGCGCGAGAGGTAGGATTCATAGCGTGTCTATAAACATTCGGCTCCTCTGGAGCTAGCGTGTTATTTGGTTGCGGCGTCAGCCGCGCTGGGTAATCTGCGGATTAGGACGAGTGCATTGAGCGTTGATTCAACCGCACCCGTCCAGTAAGATTCTGCGGATCTTGAGAACTGAGGAACACTTAACCAAATGATAAAGACTGTGGAATGGACCAACGAAGGCGTGCGAATGATCGATCAGCGCTTGCTGCCAACCGAAGAAAAGTATCTGACCCTACGAAGCTATGAAGAGGTCGCGGAAGCTATTAGAAAAATGGTGGTGCGCGGGGCTCCAGCGATTGGTGTATCAGCCGCTTTTGGTCTGGCGCTGGGCGCCAGACAGTCGGTCGGCACGTCGGTGGCTGATCTCGAGGACGATTTTGGTTACATGTGCGAAGTGATGAGCAAGACGCGTCCTACCGCGGTTAATTTGTTTTGGGCCATTGAACGAATGCGCGGAGCATTTAATCGTGAGAAGGGCCGCACCGACGATGCCGAGGAGATTAAGGCGAATCTCGTGACCGAAGCGCTCAATATTTTCCAGGAAGATATAGACGCTAATCGATCGATCGGGCATTTTGGCGCACCTCTGATTCCCGACGGAGCCACGGTGTTGACCCATTGTAACGCGGGCGCGCTGGCGACTGCAGGAGACTATGGCACTGCCCTGGGAGTGATCCGCGGCGCGCGCGATGCCGGAAAACGGGTCGCGGTTATCGCTGACGAGACACGACCGTTTCTCCAGGGTTTGCGGTTGACCGCCTGGGAACTAACCAAAGAGAACATCCCGGTTACCGTGATCACCGATGGGATGGCTGGACATGTGATGAAGGGCGGAAAAGTAGATTGTGTCGTGGTCGGCGCCGACCGCATCGCTGCGAACGGAGATACTGCGAACAAGATCGGCACTTACATGGTTGCCGTCGTGGCAAAAGAAAACAACGTCCCTTTCTACGTAGCGGCGCCGATTACCACGCTCGATTTGTCACTTTCCTCCGGTGATCAAATTCCCATCGAAGAACGCGACAGCCGCGAAGTTACGCACATCGGCAATCATCAACTGGGGCCGGAGGGTGTCGCTGTTCACAATCCCGCATTTGACATCACACCCCATGAGTTTATTTCGGCGATTATTACCGATCGAGGCGTAGCACTAGCGCCTTACCTGGCGAGCCTGCACGCGTTGGCGAATGCGAAGAGTGTGGGATCTAAGGTCTAGCAGATCGGCGGCATTCTTCCGGTCATGACGAAGCGAAACGACTCTGCTTCCACCAGTCGATAGTAAGTTGCAGGCCCTCGCGGAGGCCCACCCGAGGTTCGAAGCCCAGGAATTCACGAGCACGGGAGATGTCGGCCAGACTATGGACCACATCGCCGGCGCGCGGCTTTTGATAGTCTGCATTCAAATGCGCCTTGCCGGTTAGGTCCTTGATCTCCTCCAGCAGTTGATTCAAAGAAATTCGCTGGCCATTAGCGATATTAATAATTGAGCCCAGGCCTTTGTTAGTTTCGGCCGCCTTAAGATTGGCTTCGACGACATTGTCGATATAGGTGAAATCACGAGAATGTTCGCCGTCGCCGTATATCACCGGCTGCTGATCCTTCAAGAGTCCGCTGATGAAGCGTGAGATTACCCCGGAGTATTGCGAACTCGGGTCCTGTCGCGGGCCGAAAACGTTGAAGTATCGCAGGGACAGTGTCTCGAGCTGGTAGACCCGCGTGAAAACCTGGCAGTAATACTCACCGACCAGTTTTGCCACCGCATAGGGAGATAAAGGATCTGGCAGCATATCTTCCCGCTTGGGTAACGTTGGCTGATCTCCGTAAGCGGAACTAGAGGCGGCGTAGATTACGCGTCTGACTTTCTTTTCTTTGGATGCGAGCAGTAGGGAGAAGGTCGAATCGACTGAAGAGGTATGAGTTTGCCGTGGGTTTTCAATTGAACGCGGAACTGAAGGAATTGCGGCTTCGTGAAAGACCAGCTCTACGTCTTCGAGCGCACGATGCAGAGCAATTTCGTCCGCAAGACTCGCGTTGACAAAATCAATGTCACCGCCGATTTCGGCAAGGTTTTCAAGGTAGCCGGTCGATAGATCATCAATCACGCGAACACGAGCGCCGCTTGACGCAAGGGCCGAAACGATGCTCGAACCTATAAAACCAGCGCCTCCGGTTACCAATGCTATCCCTGATAAAGCCATAGCAGCATCAAGAGTCCCGCTAACAACACTAGCGAGGCTGTGCCTTAGACCGACGGGTCGCAATTAACGGCAATGGCGAAAAACCATTTTCCATTTGACAAATTATCATTTGGCATTTGGCGATGCAGGCAGTCCAGCTCATGATAAGCGACACATGATGTGAACGCTGCTTCAAAAGCCGTTGTCTCTGAAAACCACTCTCGCCGACAGCAAAAGACAAATGATAATTGTCAAATGGAAAATGGATTTCAAGAGACTTGACCCAATCACAACACCTTTCGCTCTCCAAGAGATCTAGACGAAAATAGATCCTTTTTTGGTACGCCTATCGACCTATCCCCACGTAGTCGAATCCTAGTTCGCGCATGTCATCAGGCTGATAGATATTGCGTAGATCTGCAACCTTGGGCGCTTTCATCAAATCCCGAATCCGGCCCATGTCAAGCGCTCGGAATTGATTCCATTCGGTTATGAATACTAGCGCATCTGCATCCTTAACCGCTTCGTATTCGTCAGCAGCGTATTCGATCTTCGGGAGAACGTGGACTGCCTCAGTCATGGCCACCGGATCGTAGGCGCGTACGTTCGCCCCCCGCTCGAGCAAACCACGAATAATATCAATTGAGGGCGCCTCTCTCATATCGTCAGTTTCCGGCTTAAACGCTAACCCCAGGACTGCAATAGTTTTGCCTTTGAGTTCGCCTACCAGCTTTTCAATCTTGGGTAACATTGCCTTTCGTTGCCGCTGATTCACTTCGATAACCGCATCCACAACCAACGAGTCGCAATCAAATTTTCGGGCCACTGAGGCAAGCGCCCGCGTGTCTTTTGGAAAGCACGACCCACCAAAACCGGGACCCGGGTGGAGAAATTTGCCGCCGATACGTTTATCCATGCCCATGGCTTTGGCCACATCGTGAACGTCACACCCGATCCTTTCACACAAAGCGGCAATCTCGTTTATGAAGGAAATCTTGGTGGCTAAGAATGCGTTGGCAGCATACTTTGTCAGTTCCGCGGCTTCCAACGACGTTACCACGAATGGTGCTTCAATTAAGTAGAGAGGGCGATATAGGTCGCGCATGATGGCGATCGCCTCTTCGTCTGCGCTTCCTATGACCACGCGGTCTGGTCGCATGAAGTCGTTTATGGCCGCGCCTTCGCGGAGGAATTCCGGATTAGACACTATCCCAAAGTTTACCTTTGATTTTTGATTCTCCCGAACTAGCCGCCGAAGATACTCACCAGTACCGATGGGAACGGTCGACTTCGTGGCTATCACCTTGTACCCGTTCATGAACTCCGCCACCGACCGCACCGCAGTTTCCACAAAACTTAGATCGGGCGAACCATCCTCCTGGGGAGGAGTCCCCACCGCGAGGAATATTACCAGCGCTTGCTCTACAGCCTGCTTAACGTCAGTAGTAAATCTCAGTCGTCCAGACTGCACGTTTTTAGCAACCAGTTGTTCAAGGCCCGGCTCGTAGATGGGCATGACACCCGCAGCGATGCGCTCAATCTTCTCCGAGTCAACGTCGACGCAGGTGACATCGACACCAAACTCGGCAAAGCATGCGCCTGTCACCAAGCCGACGTACCCGGTGCCGATTACCGCGATATGCATTGGGAGTAACCTTCAGGAGCTTGAGGCGGGATAAATGTCACCATTCAAAACCTTGCGGGTCAAGCACGACTTAGAGTCGCGTGACCCGCAAGGTTTAGTAAGTGACCGCGCGTCTGTTCTAAGCGCAGCGGTTTTTTTGCAACGAATTCCCGAACGCTATCTGCTCGGGCTGATGACGACTACGTTGCCACCGAAGTTGATTTCATCTTGCCTGGCCGCAAGGATAGCTGCCACAACCGCAGCACCAGCCGCAATCAAAAGCACAGCAAGAGCGCCACTGCTCAAGCCCCTATCTTCATCCGGCTGAGGATTCGGCGTGCCGGCAGTACCACTCTCACCAGCCGCAACTTGTTGGACGGCACCGCCGGCGCGTAATTCTACGAGACCGGCTTGGGTCGAGACCACGGTATTTCCGCGTTTAGCATTTACCGTAAACGAAGTTGCCTGGCTGCCATCAACCACCACAGAACCATCTCTGGTTGTGAGGTTCACGGAGGTTCCAGCCAGCGTTGATACACTTGCGATCCCATTGTCGATCTGACCGGTAATGGCCTTGTCCGTGAAACTAAGCGTCAGGGTCGAGTTGGGTGCTAATTGAACCCTACCCAACTTACTGATGTTCACGGTGGCGCTGCTGTTATCTGAGGTGACGATCACACTGTCCGAAAACAAAGTGCCGCCAGAGATGACCTTTTGGCCGTCAACCGTAACCTGACCTGAAATCGATAGCTCTCCAGATGGGACCGTAGCCTCTGGCGACGCCAAAGCAATCATCGAGTAGACGCTTAGGACGGCAACTGACAGAAAGGCCGCGATGGTTTTGCGGCTCCAAGTTTTGCTGATCATTAACTTTCCTCCCGTATTGTGAAACAAAATCTTGATTGCGTGGCGCGACGGTTAAAAACTTTAGGATGTGACGTTGAATCTTCCCGAAAATCTCGCCTCACCTTGCGCAGTACTTAACGCTAGAAGCGCAAATAGCGTTAGTAGACGCCAAAAGACAACGCTTTTATTACACGAATAGCAGCACCCTGTCAACAAGCATTTAGGCTGAGTCTGGCACGAAATTGTGCTTTTTTTGGGTGGCAGCGACAAGATAACCGCGAGGGCGTGTAAGCGATCCAGATCTTTTGGCTGTCTCTGGGCAGATTATAACGCTCCGAGGCCGAATCCGGCTAGTCGGGTTAATTGGGAAGGAGCGAAACCGCTGTGTCTTAAAGCTGAACCATTTGTAGAGGTTAACTAGGGTGAAGCCACACGCCGGGCACGTATCAATCCTGTGCTACCCGCCTTCGGAACCGCATGGGTCGGTGATTCACGGCCCTCCTTATCAGAAAGTTCGCTCTGTTCGTAAGGATCCAGGCGGGCAAAAATATAGAAACTCTCCCCCGAACGAACGACCCCGAGGAACCTGAAGGTACGGATTAAAACCTCGCCTTCGCGGAGTGTTTCAGGGCGGGGAGGGCGTTCGAAGATCAGACCCATCTCATCACGGGAAACAGCTTCCAACTCCGGGAGATAATCGTTTCGACTCTCGCGAGCGATGCGCACTGCCATTTGGCGGAGGGCGCGAATCCTATTTGAATTGCGGCGATAATAAGCCTGGCTCACCTCGCGACGGCTGGCCCGATCATCTACTACGTCCTGCTCGTTTCGCAAATAGCCGAGGTAAGCCCGAACAACTGGCCCAAAGTTCCCCTCATCACCACGGTCCTGGTTTGCAGGTGTCGGGCTTGGTATAGACAATAAGATCGACAGGGCCAAGACACTTGCCGCAGATTTTGAGAGAAAGTATCTCATTGGCTAAGCACCGCGCTCTAAGTAGCCTTCGAGAATTACCGAAGTCATGAGCGTACGTTTTATCGGCGACCCGATATTATAAGAATCAATCTTAGGTTTGATTGCGCACTGGTTTTCAGCAATGTTACATTGAGGTTGTATTTCTTGATATTACCGGCTTGCTTCGGATGACAGATAACCCATTAAAACCTGGTTCTGAAATTAAGAAAGTCGCGCTGGGGATCAGCGGCGGAATTGCCGCGTACAAGGCTGCTGAGGTTCTCCGTGGACTCCAGCGGGCCGGGTGTTCGGTTCGCGTCGCGATGACAAAGAACGCATGCGAGTTTATTCAACCTCTCACGTTTCGAGCACTCTCGGGCGCCCATGTCATCGTTGATGATTATGACCCAGATAATCCCGATCCAATAGCTCATATCACCTATTCTCAAACGGTTGATCTTCTCATAGTAGCGCCGGCAACCGCCAATATCATCGCCAAGTTTGCCAATGGTGTCGCGGACGACTTTTTATCCTCTACCTATTTAGCCTGCACCGCGCCTGTACTGATAGCTCCCGCGATGAACCCCACAATGTGGGACCACCCTGCTACACAGCGCAATTTATCACAGCTTCGAAAAGATGGCGTTCGCATCGTGGAACCAGACTCGGGGGAGATGGCCTGCGGAACGATTGGTCCAGGACGACTTGATGACCCCGAAAGAATTGTCGCTGCGGCTCTTGATTTAATAAATCAGGGTCGAATCGCCCAGGATTTAGCCGGGGAACATTTACTGATCACTACCGGTGCAACCCGTGAGGAACTCGATCCTGTCCGGTTTATTTCCAACTATTCTTCAGGCAGGATGGGATTTGCAGTCGCCGAAGCCGCACTAAGTCGGGGCGCTGAGGTTTCGGTCGTTGCCGGGGCGACTAGCGTTAACTCCCCGAATGGCGTCCGTGTCACGCATGCCTTTTCCGCAGACGAGATGCATGTAGCGGTCATGAAAGAGCTGCCCAAGGCCACGATTTTCATCAGTGCTGCGGCCGTGGCGGACTACCGGCCGGCCCATCGAGCAGCCACGAAGATAAAGAAAAGTGAATCTTCACTGGTCTTAACACTCGAGCGTACTCGCGATATCCTGAATGAAGTTGCCTCTGCAAAGACTAATGGACTCCTGGTGATTGGCTTTGCGGCCGAAACCGACGACGTATTGATCAACGCGCAGGAAAAGCTTCGGGCCAAGAATCTAGATGCTGTTGTCGCCAACGACGTAACCCGCACAGATGCCGGGTTCGACAGTACCGAAAACGCCATTACCATCGTGAGGCGCTACGATCAAGCTCCACTAGAACTTCCGTTGATGTCCAAACTTGAGGCCGCCCACCGTATTCTCGACGAGATCGTTCGGCTCCGAGCCGGAGCGAATTGCCAATTGCCAATTGCCGATTGCCAATTTCAAGACAGTTGACACCTGGTCGCTGGCATGAGGATAAATTGGCAATCGGCAATTGGCAATTGGCAATCCCAGGAGATAGGTATTCAGTCTCAGATGAGTACAGAACCCGCGGCAGATGAACTGCGACGGTTGATAAGACAAACCGAAGCACAGGTGGTCTACTTCCAGGAACTGGGTGTGTCTGGGATAGCACTGGAGGCGGTCCAGACGACCGAGACGCCCGGTGAAAGTATGGAGCACGTCTGGGCCGACATTGGGGATTGCACTCGCTGTCCGCTCCATCAAGGGCGCACACACATCGTGCATACGGAGGGCAATCGCAAAGCGCGGCTGATGTTTGTTGGCGAGGCCCCAGGTGCTGATGAAGACATGCAGGCCCGTCCGTTTGTCGGGAGGGCTGGTCAGTTACTAACGAAGATTATTGAATCTATAGGCTTCAAGCGTGAAGAAGTCTTGATCGGCAACATCAATCGGTGCCGGCCACCAGGCAATCGACCGCCCACTCCAGATGAGGTGGCAATGTGCAAACCATTTTTGCTGCGAGAGATTGCTTTAGTCAGGCCGGAAGTCATAGTCGTGATGGGAAACACGGCCATGAAGAACATGCTGAACTTGAAGGACGGGATTACCAAACTGCGCGGAATATTTCAGGACTATCAGGGCATCAAGATCATGCCTACGTTTCATCCAGCTTATCTCTTGCGGGATCCGTCGAAGAAACGAGAAACCTGGGAAGACTTGAAGAAGGTTAGAAACTATCTCGATAGCACTGCGAAACGAGAGATCGGAACCGGCCGTTGATTCCTCCTCGCGCTTTGGTAATTGCTGGTTTCGCGCTAACTTCTCCTTCGTGCCAAAAGACTCGGGAAGTTATTCCCCAACGGCAGTCGCCCATCGCGCAAAGATAACGTCGTCAGCGCCTCAATACGCTGACGTGGCAGTTCCACTCCACGTCTCCCGGTCTTTCGTTTATCGCCTTCCCGAATGGATGCGCGGAATTGCTCGTGTAGGAGCTCGAGTCGTAGTTCCATTGAGCAGGAGCCTCACGACCGGGTACATCGTCCACCTTCACGACACGCTTCAAGCTGATACAAACGTGTCCGAAAGTGGCATAAAGGATGTGGCCCAGGTTCTCGATGCGGATCCACTCGTCACGCCTGAGGTCCTTCAAATCACTCAATGGATTTCTGAATACTATGCGACCCCCTGGGGTGAAGTCATCAAGGCCGCACTGCCGCCGGGCATCAGCGCCAGCATCGAGCAATTCTTAAAGATTACCCCTCAAGGGCGCACTCATTTCGAAGCGCTCTCGGCAAAACGAGCATCCGGGAACCTGGCCCGCACGCTACAACTGATCGCCGCGGCCGAAGAAGTCAAGCTAGCAGACCTCGCCACGGAACTGGGCAAAGCCCAGGCATCGAAAGCGGTGCGAGAACTTCAACGCCAAGGCCTAATCGAAATGGACCAACGAGCCAGTAGCTTATTCACAAGACCCAAACAACAGAGAATGGTTCAACTACTGCGCCCTTACGAAGAGGTTCTCGGCGCTATTGATATCGGGAAAACCTCCGAAGCTCAGCGCCGGATCCTGGAGGCTCTCTCAAACGGCGCCACCATGCCCCTCCAAAAATTGCTTAGGGCGGCAAACGTCGGCATTTCGGCCGTTAACACATTAAAGAGAAAAGGTGTTGTAGTAGTGTCTCTGCGGACGATTCGCCGCGATCCGCTGGCAAGTGCCGCTCTTCCTCGGTTAGAGGAATATGACCTTACTGAGGCCCAGGCGAGTGTTTTGCGCGAGATCGAACAGCCTCTGCGGCGAGGTGACTACGCCGCGTTTCTTCTTCACGGCGTTACCGGCAGTGGAAAGACCGAGGTTTATATGCGCGCGATGCGCATCTGCCTGCAACAGGACCGGGCCGCGATGATGCTGGTGCCAGAGATAGTGCTGACTCCGGTTTTCTCGCGCCGGCTGCGGGCTTACTTCGGCGATCAAGTGGCGATTTTTCATTCCTCCCTTTCGAAAGGCGAGCGCTTTGACGAGTGGACGCGGGTTAAGAATGGTGACGCGCGAATTGTCATCGGCACTCGCTCCGCAGTGTTCGCTCCCATTTCCAGGCTGGGGCTCGTGATCGTCGACGAGGAACACGAGTCAACATACCGGCAGGCAGACTCACCTCAGTACCACGGCCGCGACACGGCAATTGTCCGCGCTCAAAAAGAGTCTGCTGTGGTGATTCTTGGGTCCGCAACTCCATCGCTGGAATCCTTCCATAACGCGCACACGGGCAAGTATCGGCGCCTGCCGTTACCGACCCGCATCGCCAATCGCCCTATGGCAAAGGCGCGCATGATCGATATGCGTCAGGTTTTTGATCGTCACAAGAAACCAAAAGTTCTTTCCGATGAATTGCTCGAAGCAATTGACGCCACCCATCGGCGCCAGGAGCAGGCAATCATTCTGCTCAACCGCAGAGGCTATTCGAGCTTTGTCCTTTGTCGATCCTGTGGAGTAACGATCCAGTGTCCCAACTGCGACGTCACTCTTACTTACCATCGCAGCGAAAGGGTAATCCTTTGCCATTACTGTAACCATCGTGAGGCAGCGCCCAATCGGTGTCCGTCATGCAAAGGACAGTATATCTACTACATTGGTGAGGGAACCGAGCAGATTGAAGCCATGCTGACTAAGCTTTTTCCTGCTCTTCGCATCGGCAGAATCGATCGCGACACCGCCTCGCGCCGTAGACTCTTCGAGAAGACGCTGCTGGATTTCAGCGACGGCAAGATCGACCTTTTGGTCGGCACGCAGATGCTGGCGAAGGGTCACGATTATCCCAACGTCACTCTGGTCGGCGTCGTCTCGGTCGATGCCGGTCTCGCATTGCCGGACTTTCGTGCTGCGGAACGAACGTTTCAACTTATTACCCAGGTGGCGGGACGCGCTGGACGGGGCGATCGAGCTGGCCAGGTTCTGGTGCAGACTTATCACCCGAATCACTACGCCCTCCGGCACGCTTGCGCGCAAGACTACCAAGGTTTTTACAAAGAAGAGATCCGCCATCGCCAGAACCACTCCTATCCGCCGTTTGTCGCGCTCGGCTCCTTGCTGGTCCATGGCGCGGACCAGAGTCGGGTGCGGTCCGATGCGGTAGGGTTGCGAAAGGAAATGGATATGGCCAACAAAGATCGCGCCTGCCGCATACTCGGTCCTGCTCCGGCGCCTCTCGCCAGACTCAAAGGCGAGCATCGGATGCAACTCCTGGTGAAATCTCGGAGCAGACGTCAATTGCGTCAGGTTGTAGATCAGGCGTTAGCCTCAGCCGCGAATAAAGGACTCAACCTGCGCGGTGTAAACCTGGAAATCGATCCGGTTTCGCTAATGTGATAACGTGCGTCGCTCAGAATCATGCGTTAAACTCCGAACATGAAACTCTCCGAACTGGCAGGCAAAACGGGCGCTCGCGTCGATGGGAGCCCGGTGGATTTCGACATTGTGGGCGCGGCTGGACTCGACGAAGCAAAGCCTGGGCAGGTGACGTTCCTCGCCAATCCTCGCTACACGCCGCGTCTAAAAACTACGCAAGCTTCGGCGATATATGTGGGCGAGTCGGTCGATTTGGGACGCGATGATATGGTCGGTTTGCGAGCAAAAGATCCTTATCTCGCTTACACACGCGCCCTTCGACTCTTTCATCCCGAACCTGTGGTTGTGCCTTTTATCCATGCGTCGGCAGTCATCGATCCCACAGCGCGAGTGGCGGAGAACGTTTTCGTCGGCGCCTGTTCCGTAGTTGGGTCAGGGACGGAGATCCGATCCGGCGTTCGGATTTATCCGAATGTCACCATCTATGACGGCGTTACCATCGGCAAAGACTCGGTGGTCCACTCCGGCGCGGTTATCCGCGAGCGTTCGCAGATTGGGGAACGCGTGGTCATCCACAACAACGTCGTGGTTGGTTGTGACGGATTTGGATATGCCAAAGACGAGCAGCGACACTGGCTCAAGATTCCGCAGACAGGGCGCGTGGTGATTGAAGACGACGTCGAGATTGGCGCGGGCACAACAATCGATCGCGCGTCCGTGGGCGAATCACGAATCGGCCGGGGAGCAAAAATAGACAATTTGGTCCAGATCGGCCACTCCTGCGCCGTGGGTGAGGACACTCTGCTTTGCGCCCAGGTGGGGCTGGCCGGGAGTTCGCGCATTGGAGATCGCGTGCTCCTGGCCGGGCAGTCGGGAGTAGCAGGCCACTTAACGATTGGCAACGATGTGGTGCTCACAGCCAAGAGCGCAACCAGTCATGATGTCCCATCGGGCAAAGTTGTTTCCGGAATTCCAGCTTTCGATAACCGGGATTGGCTGCGCTCGACGGCGGCTTTTCGCCGGCTCGGTGAGATGCAACGGACCCTAAGAGAACTGCAAAGGCGACTACGGGAGTTGGAATGCCATACCTCAGGCAAGCCTCTATCTGGATCTGCAGATCCTTTATGAGAGGTGCTTCCAATCCTCTTTGACCAACACGCGTCTCTCAATTTGAGTTTACAGTCTTTTTTTGTGCGGCTTCGTGTGGTTTCGTGGATCGTACTCTTTGCCCACAGAACACGATCCACGAAATTTCACGAAATTTCACGAAACTTGACCGTCCCCGAAGAATGATCAAGGCAAAGGCAATCTCATTTCAATCCGAGAACGTCGATTCCGCGGGCCCTTTTGCCAGTTAATCCTCAATCATCACCTTCGCATTGATTGTGGGCGTTTTCATTGGGATCAGGCTTTGGGGACTAACAGCCTCGTGTCTCTGGTTCGACGAGGTCTTCAGCGTTCATGCCGCCCGTAAGGAATGGACTCGCCTGCCGGGCTTCGTGGCAGCCGACATCATTCATCCGCCGCTCTTCTATGTTCTGCTTAAAGTTTGGATCAGCATCGGCGGTGAGTCGTTGTTTTGGTTGCGTCTATTTCCGGTGCTCACCAGTATCGCCGTCATCATCCCTTTCTATATGTTCTGCCGGGAACTGCGACTGAGGTCGGCCGAGATCAAGACAGTCACTCAACTTGCAAATTTCCTGAGCTTGAATTGTGGATTCACAGATGAGTGGCTGGGAATATCGAGCGGGGGCGCGCTGCGCTTTGCCCCCTTCCCAACCTGCGAATTACCGGAGGTGCCAAACTGCGTCAGTACCGAATATGGGAGATCTTGCGCCGCTACTAGATCAAATCTTACGTAATCGCACCGCCGTCAACAATCACCACCTCGCCATTCATAAAGCTGTTGCGATCGCTAACCATAAACGCGGCATACTCAGCGAGTTCTTCCGGGCGGCCAAGGCGACCGGCGGAGGCCCAGAAGGCGTGCATCTGCAGCAGACGATCGGGAAGCGCGGAGGCCAGATCGGTGTCGAAGATTCCGGCCGCAATGGCGTTTACTTTGACGCCGAAGGTTCCGGCCTCGCGTGACAGGCATTTCGTGAAACCGACCATCGCGGCTTTGGAGGTTGCGTAGTGAACGGCGGTCGGAAGCGCTCGCAGCGCTCCGATGGAAGTAATGTTGAGGATGTGTCCCTTCCTCTGGCGGATCATCTGTTTGTAGATTGGTTTCGTGACGGCGAACAGGCTGCCGACGTTGGTATTGATCACTTCATCCCAGGCACGATCAGTAGTCGTAGCGAAATTGTCGGCGCGATTGATTGCTGCGTTGTTGACCAGGATGTCGATCCCTCCCCACTTGTCGACTATCTCTCTGGCCAGGCGTTTAATACCCAGACGATCAGTGACCGACACCTTAAAGCTAAGTGCTCGCTGGTTGTAATTCTCAATCTTCTGACGCGTCTCTTCTGCAAGATCGTCGCGCGTTCCATAGTTAAACGCTACATCAGAGCCCTCACGCGCGAAAATCTCGCAGATTGCCGCACCAATCCCTCGCGTTCCTCCGGTCACGAACGCACGCTTTCCTTCAAGCAGCAGACTCACTAGCTATCGATCTCCTAAAAAGCCCGCTTTGACGAGCGCAAGCGGGCAGATTCATGGGTGATTCGTTGGTGGGAATTAAAACCCGAAAAGTTCAAACAGTCAACGCCTTCTGCAGTGAGGTGCCGGCATTTGAGAGTTCAAGCTTTAGCTTATCCGCAAGCCACGCCACAACCTAAAGGTTGAACTCCCAACTTCCGGACTCTATAGGAACCTGGTGCCCGCAGTTAAGCGGCCTCAGTGAGTATCGCTTCCTCCGCTGCCCCAACGGACGCTGGAATGAGGGCCACAATCTCTTCAACGATATGCCGCGTGGCATTCGGAATGACGAGCCCAACGGTCGCAGCACGCAAGGCGGAATAGTGCGCCGTGTCTTCAATCATGCGCTTGATCACCGGCACAATATCAGTCGCCCGCTCCAACAACACTCCGGCGCCGCGTTTGACAATCAAACTTGCAGCACCAGCCTCCTGGGGCATCGGCCGTGTGGTCCCATCGGCAATTATCGGCAGCCGGCAGGCGAACGCTTCAAACGTGGTCAGACCGCCAAGTTTGGAAATCATAACATTAGCCGCGCCCATCAGTTGCTCAACGTGGTCGGAATACCCTATGACCTTAACGGGAAACGATGCCCTGGCGGCGAGTGACTCAGCCTCTAATTTCAGATCTTCGTTTTTGCCAGCAAGAAAAATCGCCTGGACATCGAGGTTTCCCCTTACCAGCTCGCGGAAAATCTGCGGGACATTGCCCCCGCCCTCCCAGCCTGCGTTGACGAACACGGTAAACTTCGCCGGATCCAGATCGAGAGCACGTCGCGCTGCTCGGGCCGCGTCTTCGCCTGGATAGGTAAATTTTGGATGCACGGGCATGCCCGAAATCTTGATCCGCTCCGGGGCGATTCCGTAGTCAATCAACTGCTCTCTCGCTCCCTCAGTCGCCACCAGATAAAGTGTCACATCGTCGCAAGCCCAGCCTCTCCAGAAGCCGTAGTACGGATCGGTAACTACTGACACCAGGGGAATGCGATCGGCGAGTTTCAGTTCACGCAAAACTCGAGCGAAGAGGTGCTGGGTTAATGGATGAACGCTCACCACCACGTGCGGGCACCAACGTTCGAACAACTCGACGACATAACCTATGCAACGCTTGTGAAAAAACTGACGCGTCTCGGGACGAAACCGGTTTACGCCCCAATAGAGATACTTCATCCAGTGCTGTCTATTGCGAAGCAGCCAGTTGTACAAGCGCACGAGCTTCTCGGTAACCGCGTGAGAGTCCTCGACCGCCCGCACCACTCGAATGGCGTAAGACTCGCCCTCGAAGAACTTCTGCACCCCAGCCACAATGGCCGCCGCGGCCGAACGGTGGCCCCCGCCGGTGTCAGAAGAGATGATCAGGATTTTAGGGACGCGGTTTCGGAACATTTAACCTTTTTGTACTTTGTGCTTTGTACATTGGCATTGGCAATCGAAAATCAAAAATCCCTAGGCTCTTGCCGTCAGCCCGTCGACTTCGGCTCCAGCGCGATCCATTTCTTTCCGGGCCTTCTTCATTTCCCTTTCCAGCTTCTTAATCTGGATCAGGTGGCCGGGATTAAACGGCAGCGATGGGTAATAGCTATTGGACTCATGCGTGCAGAAGCAACCATCGGCGGCTTTCTTGCGACGTTCTTTCATCGCCGGGGACAGCCAGAGCTTCTGAAAATCCCAATTGAAGTCTCGGAGGTTGCCGATGGGCGCGAGGTTCTCGCATGAAGACACTGTCCCTTCGTCGTAAATGACTCCACCGGCAGTTCCAGCGTAGCAGGTCATCTGGGCTTGCTGCGTCTCCTGAGTCTTCGAGATAAGCCCGTGCATGTAAATATCGATTGCCGCCTTGAAGAATCCCGCCTTGCCGCCGTAATTGTTCTTGATTGCGGCATGGCGTGAATCGTCGTCAATCATCGTGGCCAGCTTCGCGTATCGCGAATGATCGATATCGAGCTCAACCGGATCGGCTGAAGGTGGACGGATGTAATTAAAGTTGACTTTGTCAGGCCTTAACTCGTACTTAAGGAAGTCGTACCACTCGAATATTGTGTCCTGGTTCGAGTTCATGAAGCAGGTGCACGTCTGCACATCGAGTCGCGGATACTCCTCTTTGATTGCCTGAAGTTGACGGGCCGTATCGATGGCAATATCCCAGGAACCGGTCTTCTGCCGAATCTTCTCGTGCTGATCCTTCAATCCGTCAATACCCAGGGCCACAGTGACATTCAGATTCGGGCACTCTTCCAGGACGCGGGTCACGTCAGGAAAGATGCGCTTCTGGATCTGACCGTTTGACATGATGTAGATCGATTCCAGCTTGTTGTTTGCATAAAAAGCCCGCGCGATCTCCGGCAAGTCTTTACGCGTGAAAGGCTCACCTCCGGCGAGAATCAACACGCCGAGATTTCCTCCCAGCGTTTCTGAGATTTTCTCAATCTCGTGCGTCTTCATCTGCAGTTTCTTCCGCGGACGGTCATCCAACTCGTCCGTAAAGAAGCAGTGCGTACAGCGCATGTCGCAGACGGAGGTCACCAGAATGTTGAGCAGAACGGGCGCGAACGGCTGTCCCACGGCCAGTTTTGCGTAACGCTTTAGCAGTTCCTTGGTAGTGAAATCCATTATTGCCCCAATTTCGACGCCAGTCGTTTTATCGCGACGCGCCTCGCTTACCGCGAGGAAATCATATTTAACTGATACGGTATTGTGCCTTCAAAGTCAACGCACTCCGCAATTACCAAAGTTAACATCAGCAACGGCATTATTCTTCAGATTTCCCCCAAACTCCGCTTAGATGCGTAGTGGCCAAAAACGGTGCCTTATAACTGCAATTGACAGAAACATACACTTCGCAAGAATCTCATAAGAGAAGCTTCAGGAAAGCTCGACCCAAACCCTTCGATTTGTGTGGCTCGCCGAATCGGTCAGAACGGCGAGCGGTAGCGACTATGTACTGGGTGCTGGGCACCCAACTTTTGGAGGGCTGTGGTGGCGAGCACAGGCACAACCAAGAGGACGGCTCAAGCCGCGCTAACTTGCAGGTTGGGAAGGTGGGCAAAGCGAAGCGCGCCCCCGCTCCAGCGTAGCGCCATCAACTTTGTTTCTTCACGACTACACTGGACCCAAGCTGCATAAGAAATCAGCGGTTTTTCCAGCCAACGAAGTGCGCTACGCTGCAGCGGGGGCACGCTTCGCTTTGCCCACCTTCCCAACCTGCAAATTCCCTGAGCTTGAAATGGCAGTTCAAGGTTGAATGCCCTGAGCAGCTTGAGCGGGGGCGCTCCGCTTTTCCCTCTTCCTGCAAATTACAGTAGGCCCTTTTGGGTTTTCACAGAGTCGCTACGGCCCCTGCTCTGACAGCGCCCTACGAAGCACCAATGCGTTCGCCGCGATTGTGGATACCCAAAGCGCGCATGCGGCGGTAAAGATGACTCCGATCTACCCCCATTAATTCGGCCGCGCGCGAGACATTTCCCTCTGCCTCTTCCAGCTTCCGCTGAATGAATTTACGGTGGTAAGCGTCGGTCGCTTCCTTGAATGAAGGAAATCTAAAAGAAGCCACCGGCGCCTCCTCTTTCCCGCGTGCCGGCAAATCATTCGCCGTAACTCTTACGCCGGGATGCATGATCACAACCCGCTCGATGGTGTTTCTCAGCTCGCGAACATTACCCGGCCAGGAGTAGTTTTGCAGCTCTTCAATGGCTTCCCGGGAAAACTGTTTCGGCGTCTTACGATAGAGTACTGAAAAGTTTTGGTTGAAATGTTCCGTCAGCAGGAGAACGTCTTCAGGGCGCTCGCGCAACGGCGGCAACTCAAAAGGAATTACATTGAGACGATAAAAAAGGTCCGGTCTGAATTTTCCCTGCTCCATTTCCAGGTCCAGACGCTTATTGGTGGCGGCAATCACCCGCACGTCGACGTTATTCGCCGTCCCGCTACCTACGGGTTCGAAACGTTGTTCCTCGAGCACTCGCAAAACCTTCGCCTGCACGTTGGCGCTCATGTCTCCAACCTCATCAAGAAAAAGGGTAGCGCCATCAGCCAACTCAAACTTGCCTTTCTGGGCGGCAGTTGCACCCGTGAATGCACCCTTCACATGTCCAAAGAGTTCGGACTCGATCAACTCCTCCGGTATCGCGGCCGAGTTGACCTCCACGAAAGGCGCTGCAGCTCGTCGCGATTGGGCGTGAATTGCCCGCGCCACCAGCTCTTTCCCGGTGCCTGATTCACCATAAATTAAAACGCGACCATCTGTCGGAGCAACTACGGAAATCTGTTTGCGAAGCGCGCGCATGGCAACCGACTCGCCCACCATTCGGTACTCTTTGGCCAGCTCGGCAGACATTTCGGCGTTCATCAATTCGAGCTGACGCTGGCGCAAAGCATTGCGTACGGTGAGCACCGTCTTTTCTATGGAAAGAGGCTTTTCGATGAAATCAAACGCGCCGAGCTTGGTGGCGCGTACAGCCGTCTCCACATTGCCATGTCCGGAAATAATAACGACGGCCGAGTCGGAGCCGGCGGCACGCAAATGCTGCAGAGTTTCGAGTCCATCAATGCCTGGCAGCCACACATCCAAAAGGATGCAGTCATAGATCCGCCGCTCCACGGCCTTCAGGCACTCTTCACCACTCGCAACCGCTTCAGCCACAAATCCCTCGTCGCTCATAACCCCGCGCAAGGTGTCGCGAATGCCGCGCTCGTCGTCAACGATGAGAATTGTTTCAGACACGGTTCATTTTCCATTTGTCATTTCTCATTTTTCATTCGGTCATTTTTCTAAACTCATTTCGTGATGATTCGTGTTATTTGGTGGATCGCTTGTTCCTGAGAGAGGAAGAACGATCCACGAAATCACACGAACGAGCACGAACAATAGGCCCCAAATGGCAAATGAAAAATGATCCGCTCCTGCCGTCTGCTCCCGCCTCCTGCCTCCTGATCTCATCCCGGTAATTCGATCACAAATCGGGCCCCGCGCGGGCGATTCGCTTCGGCGCGAATTCTGCCGCGATGCTCCAGAACGATCCGCTGCACAATGGCCAGCCCTAGCCCGGTTCCGGCGCCGCGCGTCGAAAAATAAGGCTGGAAGAGGCGCTTGAAGTCTTTGGACCGGATCCCGTGTCCGGTGTCGATTACTTCCACAATCAACAGACTGCGAACGGTGTCATTAGTTGTGGCGATTGTGATTCTTCGCTCGCCTTCCATCTCGGTCAGCGCTCCGAGCGCATTGTCAATCAGGTTCACTATCACCCGTCGCAACTGTTCCGCATCCAACATCGCTGATGGCATCGTCGGATCCAGCTTCGTCTCGATCTGTACACCATCAAGGCGATCTTCGTACAAGCCGACGGCGTGACGCACCACCTCATTTAAGTCCGCGGGTTCCAGGCGGGCCAGGGGCAGACGTGCGAAGCGCGAGAACTCGTCGACCATAGCCTTGAGACCGGAAACTTCACGCACGATCGTTTCCGTGCACTCATCGATTACCGCGGAGATACTGAGATCGTTCCCCGCAGCTTCTCGCTTACCATTTGAGCCGTTCAGGTTGCCGTTAGCGCTAAGACGCCGGTAACTTTTGGCGATCCGTTCGGCAGACAGTTGAATCGGGGTCAAAGGGTTTTTGATTTCGTGGGCCATTCGTCTGGCGACTTCGCTCCACGCGGCGGCCCTTTGGGCTGCCAGAAGCTCAGAGAGATCCTCGATGACAAGCACCACCCCGCGCCCCTCGCGCGGAACACCGCGCAAGGCTGTGGCTGCCAAGGCGACGGGAAGTGGTCCAGTTTCTTTTGCAAGTGAGCCATTGAGCTGCGTCTGCTCGGTAGCCTGTCCCGTTCGACGCGCGCGTCGCAGCAGCCGATCCAGAACAATTGCATCCTCGGCTCCGATCAATTGTTCAAGTTTGTTCTGACCGCCAGGAACGTCACTCAACCGGAGCATTCGGGCAGCCGCGGAATTTATGGTTGTGACCCGATCATTGCCGTCGAGGGAAACCACTCCTGTTGAGAGTGATTCAAGAACCGTCTCAATGTAATTTCGCCGCTCTTCAAGCGCCAGATTCTTGTCTCGCAGCTCGTCGGAACCAGCCTCTATGCGGCGACGATTCTCTTCGAGCTGCGCCGTCATCTGATTAAAGGAATGGGCCAACAATGCGAGTTCGTCCTCAGCGCCGACAATCACCCGATGTGAGAGGTTGCCCCTGGCAATTTCGTTTGAGGCTTCCGCCAGAGCCTTGATGGGCGTCGCAATCCCGCGAGCCAGGTAGATTGCCACCCAGCTCGACACGAAGAGGAGCATTAGGGTCATCAGGCCCAGCGTGGAGAGCCCGAGCAACCGGACTTTGCGCTGTCTCTTGACCAGCTTTTGGTACTCGCTCTCCGAGCCGGAGATCGTATCGCTTAGGGTGGTATCAGCTCTCCTTGTTGTTGCCAGGATTAGTTTTTGATTATCAGATAAAGGGACGGTGATGACGTCAAATCCCTGGTCATCTGCAAGACTCTGTCCCAGATCTACTTTAGACCGGCGCTCCTGGTAGAGCAGTGTTTCTAGTTCCGCCTTCTCACCCGACTGACTAAACCGGCTTTGCGCGATGCTCTTGCCCTCGGAATCGACGATCTCAGCCGCGGAAAGCTGTCCCCCGTTAACCATCTGATTAAGAGTTTTCTGACGCTCTTCGTCAGATTGCTTGCTCAAGACAACTCCCAGCAATGCCGCGGTTTCGCGGAAGCTGCGGTACTGGGCGTCGAGGGCCTCGCGTTGGACCTCGCGCGCTTCCTTCACCACGTCTTCAGGCAACTTGCTAAACCATTTCTCCAATGAGCGATTCAAGAAAAGATATGAGAACACGGCCATCGCGATGATGGGCAGGAAGCTGATCGCAATAAAATAAATCAGAAGTCGAGTCTTTATCCTTGAGCCGAGCTGCAACTCTTGCCGCTCCCGGCGCAGTTTCAGGAGGTTGCGAACAAAAATAAAAGAGAAGACAACAAAAGCTGCGAAGTTAAGTGTGGATAGCGCATAAAGGACGAGCGTATCTGATGCAGTGTCAGGTGGGACCACGGTCCATAGCCACAACTGTTGCGAAATGATAACTGCGAGCAGCAGGAGCACGGTGACGCCAAGCGTCCACAACAAGACCCGCCGGCGACGGGCCAGTTTTAGCTTTTCAGCATGCGGATCTGCAGGAAGATCACTCATAAAACGCGAACGAAGTTTACCATAGGGCGGACCAAGGTAAGCGATCCACGAATCATTCGAATGATGCCCCCGGCTTGCCCGGGGGAGACTTACGTTGATTGCTACCAGAGAGGAACTACAGCGTTAGAAGATGCCACCGCCTTGTGCGGTGGAGTTTCACGCTTGGTGCTTTTCTCTCAGCGATTAGTAGTTTTGTTAGCAACAAACGTGAGCCTCGAGGGGACAAGCCGGTGGCATCCAAAAGTTATTTGTCGCTTCATTTCTAGCACCCAACGTGAATCTCCACCGGACAAGCCGGTGGCATCATTTGAGTTTTCATTTCAGTCGCGCCCGCTCTTCGCTGTGACTGGTCGTGCAATACAAACCAAACTGCGCCGGTTTCTGTTGAAGTGAAACCGTGAACAATTTCAGATCATCGTCTAGAATGCCCGCTCGAATTTGATGTAATGGAACCCAGGAAACTCTTCATCAACAGCGCAACCCGTCTGCGCAGCGGTTGGCGTCTCGCAGTGTTTGGGCTGGCCTTTATTGCCTTCCTCTTCTTATTCACGAGCGCCGTGCGAGCGGTGTACGCCGCGGGGATCTATTTCGCACCCAGTATCACGTTGGGGTTCTATGTTCAGGATATCGTGTACCGATTGATTCTCCTGACTGCAAGCCTGGCGGCGGGTTACGTTTGCGCTCGCTTGCTGGAAGACCTGTCCTGGCGTTCTCTCGGGCTCACGCTTCATGCCAACTGGTTTCGTGATCTCCTGATCGGCACCGCAATCGGAATCGCCTCTTTGGCTTTGGCGGCAACAATAGCGACGGTAGGCGGCGGACTGCGTTTCACAGTCTCCGCAGCCGGCATTTTCGCGCAGGTTGCGAAAACTCTAGGGCTCTCAGGAGCGCTTTTCATCGTCGCCGCGTTGGCTGAAGAGGCGCTGTTCAGGGGTTACCCCCTACAGACCTTGACACGAGCCCGGCTCGCGGTTTTGGGAGTCTTGCTTACCTCTTTACCTTTCGCAGCGGTTCATCTGCAAAACCCAAACGTGGCCCAGGGCTTCACCTTTGTGAACACTGCACTCGCGGGTGTTTGGCTGGCGGTAGCTTATCTGCGTACCAGGAGCTTGTGGTTTCCTCTCGGCGTTCACTGGGCCTGGAACTGGGCACTGGGATCGCTTTTTGGTCTGCCGGTCAGCGGCATAACCCAAATTGCGCCGCACCCGCTGCTGCAGGGCGCCGATCTTGGCCCAGCGTGGTTAACGGGCGGGAGTTACGGAATCGAAGGCGGACTCGCCTGCACTATCACCCTCGTGATCTCCACCGTCTTCGTTTGGCGCACGGGACTGGTGTCAGCGACAGACCAGATGAAGATGTTAACCTCGCAAGAGAATCCGAAGCAGAGAGACGCAGAGCTTCCGGTGGTGGCGTCAACCACGATCCACGAAATCACACGAAACGACACCAACAGGATTTCGTGTTGGTTCGTGTAGTTTCTTAGATCGCGTATTTCAGATGTCTGTCAAAGCTGGACTGCTACGCCTACCGCTGGTCGATTGGCACGTAAACGGCGTCTCGCTGGCCGATGTATTCTGCGCGCGGGCGGATGAGTTTATTGTCGGCGTATTGTTCCAGGATGTGGCCGGTCCAACCCGAAATGCGGCTGACGGCAAATATTGGCGTGTAGAGGTCGAGTGGGATCCCCATCATGTAGTAAGTCGAGGCTGAGAAGAAGTCGACGTTCGGATAGAGTCCTTTCTCACGCATGATCACTTCTTCTACTTTGCGAGACATGTCGTACCACTTCATATCACCTGACCGCTCTCCCATCATCTTGGAAAACCTCCGCAAATGGGTAGCGCGCGGGTCTTCGGTGCGATAGACCGGATGACCGAAACCCATAATCTTCTTCTTGTCTCCCAGTGCTTTCTTGATGTAGCGCTCAACGCCAGCCACTTGGCCTATTTCCAACAGCATCTTCATGACGTTCGTGTTGGCCCCGCCGTGCAAAGGACCTGATAAGGCCCCGATTGCCGCCGTAACCGACGCGTACATGTCCGCCAGAGTGCCGGCCACCACGCGGGCGGTGAAAGTCGAAGCATTTAGTTCGTGATCGGCGTGAAGAATGAGCGAAACATCAAACAAGTGGGCGTCATCTTCGGAAGGCTTCTCGCCTTTGAGCATGTATAGAAAGTTGGCCGCGATGTTGAGACGCGGATCAGGATCAATGGGCTTCAGGCCCTTACGAATCCGTTCGGCGGCGGCAACCAGATTAGGAAACTGGGCAGTCAGTCTGATCGCGGTCTTAACGGCCACCTCACGCGAAATATCGCGCGCGTTTGAATCGTAAAACTCAAGCGCGGAAGTTGTTGTTCTCAGCACGTCGATTGGATCCGCTTCGCGGGGAAAACGCTTCATCAGATCGATGATCTCTTGCGGAATCGCATAGGACGCGACGAGCGTGCGCTTCAACTCATCGAGTTCGGCGCGTTTGGGAAGGTGTTTGTTCCAGAGAAGAAATACAACTTCTTCAAAGGTTGAATGAGCTGCCAAATCATGGATGTCGTATCCCTGATAGATCAGCTGGCCTTTATCGCCGATGACGTCGGAGACTGAGGAGGTTGCGGCCGCAACTCCTCTAAGTCCAGCGGCGGAAGTGGCGGCGGGTGCATTTGCTTTTTCGGACATATGGTTCTTTTAGGCGTGAAGCGAAGATAACAAACACGCGGACCAGTGACAAGCAACGCGCCGAACGGGAAAGTCATTTTAAGAATTAGGCCCCGCTTTATTCCTAGCCCGGATTATTCATGAACCATCATTCCAATCCAGCCTGCGGTAGCAGGCGGCAGCTTACAGCCTGGGGCGTGAGCCCCAGGAAAGCAACGAAGATGAGCATCAGCCCGTGTTAACGGGCGGCAGCGTGTTGTTTGAGACGAGCGCGGAATTTGGTTCGGGCTGTCGCCTGCCTTCGCAGGCTTAGGACTCTTTGTTTTGCAGAGGCCTGGGGCTCACGCCCCAGTGCGGGGTCCCCAGCCGAGCATCTCGGCTGGGGTGCGAGACTTTATGCTTCGCCTGCTACCGCAGGCTTACTGAAAAACACCGCAGTTCGTGAATAATCCGGGCTAGCTGCTTGCCCAGGTGAGGACGCAACTATTGCTGGGAGCGCTGGTGTCTCGCCTGCCGGCGCAAGCGCAGCTTGCGCTTCTGCCTCGGCCAGCGAAGTTGATGAAAGGGAAAGTTCTGTTCGCGCTGGCGCGCTCATTGCAGGCGAGACGCCTGCGCTCCCAGCTTCATTCTTGCTCTTGCCGCCCAGCCAGATCGCGCTGCGAATGGGCACACCTAAGGATTTCTCCGCCGGCTTTACCGTCAACGCATACTCGTTCGCATCCATCCCCTTCGGAAAGTGGATGCGAAAGCATTCAAGGCCGCAGGCGATCAACTTCTCCGCCAACGCCGCGACTGCTTTCTCTCCGGCGGCATCGCGGTCGTAAGCAATCAACACCCGTTCCGTACCGTAGCGCTTGAACGCCGCCAGGTGATCTTCCGTGAAGCCCTCGACGCCGTAGCTCGCCGTCACGTTGCGATAAACATTGCGAGGCTGCTCTCGCTGAGTCGAGAAGTTGGGATCTGAAGCTGGATAGTATTCCTCTCCGCCACCGCCGCTTTGCGGATCACAGTCAGCGCACATCAATAGGTTTGATTGGATGGGCTGTCTCGCTCGAGGCGCTGGCGGCTCTGCGTTGCGCAGTTGAT
>JALZJF010000111.1 GCA_030859905.1 Acidobacteriota bacterium | reverse complement strand
CGGAAAAAAGCTTCTCCGTGTACTCCGTGCCTCCGTGGTGCATCTTTTCTTAGCAATTTCAACACGGAGACACGGAGATCACGGAGGTTACACAGAGAAATCCGATTTTTCCGACAGACTCCTAGCTAGCTAGCAGGCTGGTGAAAAAGGGATGTGCCTATAGGAAGGATAAACGGTCCACGAAAGCACACGAATCAACACGAAATTCGTGTCGTTTCGTGTAACTTCGTGGATCGTTTTTCGAACTGGTTTAAGACTCGCCGCCTTGTAGTTTCTCCTGTCCACGTGGTGTGAACTCTATAGCACCGAAGCCTCCGACCATCCTCCGGCTCCGTTCGGAGGAGCGGAGAGTATCTTGAAGGCTAAAGGTCTGGTTGCGTTCCGCTCCTCCGAACCGAGTTAATGAAAGACCGTGCGTTCCGGTCTATAAACATCTCACTCCTCCGGAGTGAACCTGATGCTCTCCCCACGATTTCCCCACAACTTCTCGCGCCTTGCTTTCGACTGCTAGTGCCTTTCAAGCTGAAGGCCGGCTAGGAGCAAGGCGGTTGACGTAAATGCCTGCTTCCTAGACGCGTCTCCGTGGTACGCATAGTCGTTCCAAAGGTTCACCAGGAGAATAGGAATTGAAATCAGAGAGATTGTTGGCCTAGCCTTTGGCAAGTCAGATAGAATCAGGCGCGAGCAGTTAGTAGTTAGCAAGGGCAAAGATCCAAAACCGCTCTATGGGCTCATCTCTTTCACCTGGCACAAAGCTGGGTCGTTACGAAATCCGCTCCAAGATTGGAGAGGGCGGGATGGGCGAGGTTTATCTCGCGCAAGACACCAAACTTGAACGCACTGTGGCTCTTAAGATTCTACCTGCCAATGTGGCCGCTGATCGCAAGCGGATGCAGCGCTTCATTCAAGAAGCGAAGGCCGCATCAGGACTGAATCACCCGAACATCCTCACGATTCACGAGATCGAGCAAATAGATTCAACAAACCTCATCGCCACTGAGTTTATCGACGGCGAAACACTGCGCCAGCACCTGAGCGTGAGGCGTATGAGCATAGCGGAGGCGCTCGACATCGGCGCGCAGATCGCGTCCGCTCTTTCAGCAGCGCATGCAGCAGGAATAATCCACCGCGATATTAAGCCAGAGAACATCATGCTCCGCCGCGACGGGATTGTGAAAGTGCTGGACTTCGGACTGGCGAAGCTCAGTGGGAGAGTCGATCCAGAGCAGGCGAGGGACGCCGAAGCGGCAACGAAAGTTCTGGTGCAAACGGAGCCGGGAGTCGTGATGGGGACCGCAGCCTACATGTCGCCCGAGCAAGCGCGGGGCAAAGACGTGGACGCGCGCACAGATATCTTCAGCCTCGGCGCGGTGATTTACGAAATGCTCTCCGGACATGCGCCTTTCGCGGGCGAGACGGCGGCGGATATCATCGGTGCGCTGATTCACAAAGAACCTCAACCACTCTCGACCCTGGTGCCCCACATTCCTGCCGAATTGCAACACATCGTTAGCAAAGCGCTTCGCAAAGACCGCGACGAGCGCTATCAAACGGTCAAGAGTCTGCTCGTCGATTTGAAGACGCTCAAACAGGAGTTGGACTTCAGCGCCAAGCTGGAACGCAGCGTCTCGCCGGACAGCAAAGCTGCTGCGGCTAGGAACAGCGCGCCTGCGGCGACCGCGAACGCGGCAATGGAAAACGCAGATACGCAGACTACCATTGCACGCCCAACTTCAAGCGCAGAGTACATGGTCAGTCGCATCAAACAGCACAAAGGCGCTTTCGCTGCTGGGCTGGCGGTTCTTCTGATTGCCGCGATTGGCTTCGGTTACTGGCTCTACACAAATCGCGCGTCTAACGCCGCATCCATCGAATCCATCGCCGTGCTGCCGTTTGTCAACGAGGGCGGTAACGCCGAGGTCGAATACCTGTCAGACGGCATGACCGAATCGCTCATCAACAGCCTGTCACAACTGCCCAAATTGTCGGTCAAAGCGCGCAGTTCCGTGTTTCGCTACAAAGGCAAGGAGGTCGAACCGCTACAAGTGGCTTCGGAGTTATCTGTGCAAGCAATCTTGAACGGGCGTTTTGTGCAACGGGGCGATGACCTGGCGTTGTACTTGTCGTTGGTTGATGCGCGCAACGGTAATCAGCTTTGGGGCGAGCAGTACAATCGAAAACTAACCGACCTATTGGCGTTGCAGAGTGAAATTGCGCGTGACGTGTCACAAAAGTTGCAAGCGCGCTTGTCGGGCGCGGACGAGCGGAGGTTGGCGAAGAACTACACGGAAAACGTCGAAGCCTATCAGCTTTATCTAAAGGGCCGTTACTACCTTGCCAGATTAAGGCCAGGGGAAACCCAAAAAGGCATTTCATATTTACAACAAGCAATTGCAATTGATCCAAACTATGCGCTCGCCTACGTCGGACTGGCGAACGCTTATCGGGCATTCGCGCTCTCTGGGGATATGCCTCCCAGCGAAGTTTTTCCCAAAGCGAAATCGGCAGCGCAAAAGGCGGTCGAACTTGACGACAGTCTCGCCGAAGCTCATGCGGTCCTGGGTTTCACAATATCCTGGTTCGACTGGGATTGGATTGCAGCCGAGAATCAGTTCAAACGGGCGTTAGAGCTCAATCCGAACAGCGCCGAGGCGCATTGGGTTTACGCTGGTTCAATTTCAAACCTGGGTAGACACGCTGAGGCCCTCGCCGAAATAAAACGCGCCAGAGAACTCGATCCGCTTAATTTGATAATCAATGCTACCGAAGGATTAATTCTCATTCATGCTGGACGAACTGATGAAGGTTTGGCCGCTTTGCAGAAGACTTCTGAACTAGACCCGAATTATTGGCTTGCTCATTTATTTGCTTCGAGTGCTTATATTGATAAAGGGATGTATCCGGAAGCCGTGGTTGAAGCACGCAAGGCGAGAGAACTTTCCGGCGTTAGTTCCCAACCAATCGCGTACGCCGGTTACGCTTTGGCGAAAACAGGCAAGGAAGGAGAAGCGCGAGCTCTGCTCGAAGAATTGTTGAAGTTATCGTCCCAGCGTTATGTTCCGCCTTACCACGTAGCCTTTCTCTATAACGGCTTGAATGAGCGCGACAAAACACTTGCGTGGCTGGAACGAGGTTACGAACAGCGAGATCCGAAAATGGTTTTTCTGAAAGTCGAACCGAAATGGAATAATTTGCGCGACGACCCGCGCTTTCAAGATTTGCTGCGGCGCGTCGGATTCAAGTCATGAGTTTTCAAAGGCAGCGAAAGTCCGAATAACGCGCTCCCCTGGTGGGTCGGTATGAAGTTGCACGCACCCTCATTCACGCCGCCACTTCAGAGATGCTTCTGCGGAATACTCGGTTTGGTTTTAGCAATTTCAACAGCTCTTCAGTAAACCGTTCCTCTCGAATGCTAGTGCCTTTCAAGCTGAAGGCCGGCTGGAGCAAGGCGGTTGACGTAAGTGCCTGCTTCATAGACGCGTCTCCGTGGTACGCATAGTCGTTCCAAAGGTTCACCAGAGAATAGGAATTGGAAATCAGAGAGATTTGTTGGCCTAGCCTTTGGCAAGTCAGATAGAATCGGGCGCTAGCAGTTAGTAATTAGCAATGGCAAAGATCCAAAACCGCTCTATGGGCTCGCCTCTTTCACCAGGCACAAAACTGGGCCGTTACGAAATCCGCTCGCAGCTTGGCGCTGGCGGGATGGGCGAGGTCTATCTTGCCCATGACGAGCAACTAGACCGCACCGTCGCGTTGAAGATTTTGCCTGAGACTGTCGCGGCTGATCGGACGCGACTGCAGCGTTTTGTTCAGGAAGCCAAATCTGCGTCCGCCTTGAATCACCCCAACATCCTCACCGTCTACGAGATCGGCCAAACTGCATCCACTCACTTCATTGCCACTGAATACATTGAGGGCGAAACTCTGCGCCAGCATCTATCGAGCGCGCAGTTGAAGCTGAATGACCGACTTTTATCATTGCGCACCACCGGCTTGGCATACTTTACGAAGGAAAAGGAATGTATGACGAAGCCATCTCCGAGTTTAGGCAAGTGCTCAAGCTGTCAGGTGGCAAACCGGTGGGAATCGCCGCGCTCGCACGCGCGTACGCATTGGCTGGGAAGCGAGAGGAAGCGCAAAAGAATCTCGCTGAGCTGCTGCAATTGTCGAAGCAGCGTTACGTTTCACCGACTTTGATTGCTTTTATATATGCCGCTCTTGGTGACAAGGACCAGGCCTTCGTGTGGCTTGACGAAGGGTATAAAGCGCGAGACCTCAATGTAATGCGCCTCAAGGTGGATCCAAGATACGCTACCCTGCGCTCCGATCCGCGCTTCGACGATCTCGTGCGGCGCGTGGGAATCCCGCAGTGAGCATCACGGTTCACGAGATCGAGCAAATAGCTCGGTACACCTCATCGCCACTGAGTTCATCGATGGCGAAACCCTGCCCCATCAAACGAGAGTACTGATGCAGTTTAGAGTTCAAGTTTTAGTTTGTGTGGCGAAGCGGCAGCCTTAAGGCTGAACTCTGAACTTCCGGCTTCAAATTGCACCACTAGCGTCTGGGCGAACATTTAGACAAGGCATTCGGCCTTTGCTACAATCCGGCCCACACCGCTCGCTCCTTGTGCGACGCTTTGAAGCTTGTCTCGGTCCATGACAGGTACCTGGCCACCCGGATCAAACGTCGCTTGCGGCTAAACAGTCATGGTGATTACCCGGTTTTTTTGAAAACTGTTCTCTGGATCGTCTGAGGAAGAATCGGATGGAGATTAATACAAGAACAAACGGGAATGTAACAATCCTCGGTCTAACAGGCAATCTGACTATTGGCTCGGGTGAGGAAGAGCTGACCGTGATGATTACCCGGTTGCTGAAAGAAGGCCAGAAGCATCTGTTGCTTAACATGGCCGATGTGCCTTTTATCGACAGTTCTGGAATCGGAGGGCTGATCAAGTCTTTTAGCCGTGTCAAGAGCGATGGTGGCAAACTTAAGTTGCTCAACCCTTCTCAGAACGCGCGTCAACTGCTCTCGATTACCGGGTTGTTGTCGGTGCTCGAGGTTTTCGACGACGAAGAAACAGCGCTCTCATCTTTCTAACTAGAAGGTTCCACGGTTCCAGAAATCCACGCCATGCTCAGCACCGCATCAACCCAGTCATGCAAAAGCCAGCACTACTAAAGATCGTCGATCAGTTCGGCGTCAATAAGACATTGCCGCTAGAGAAGCGGGTCTTCACCATCGGCCGAAGACCGGGAAACGATCTGATGCTGCTCTCCAGCGGTGTCTCGCGCGATCACGGCGCCATAGTCTATGACAACGAAACCTATTATCTGGTCGACAAAGATAGCAAGGGTGGTCTCTTCGTCAACGGCGAGCGAGTCGATCGTTGCGAACTTCATCACCAGGACAACATTGGTGTCGGAGGGCACGATGACTGTCAGATTCAGTTTCTTGAGGAATCCCTGCCGCCGGCCATCGCGATATCCCAGAGCCTTAAGCTTTCATCTTCGGACCCCGCTTCCGGCGCCTCCGCGAATGAGCAATTGCAACAGTTGGCTCGCTATGTTGAGGTGCATCAAGCATTCAAATTCTCGCTGACACCTGACGATGTGCTCTGCCTGATTGTGGACGCGGCAATTGAGATGGCCAACGCTGAACGCGGGTGCCTTTTACTAAAGAATGACGCAGGTCAACTGGAATTCAAGCTCGGGCGTGATAGTAAGCGCAATCTTCTCGCTGGCGCCGACTTCCACATGAGCCACACGGTGGTCCAGGAAGCGTTTGAAGAAAGACGTACTGTGGTAGTTAAAGACTACCTGGAAAATGATGGGAATATGCGTCAAAGCGTCTACGACCTCAATCTGCGAAGCATCGTATGCGTGCCATTGAGCCATTTCCAGATGAGCGAAAGGACCATGGGCGCAACAGAGATGTTGAAGCACAATACAATCGGCGTCCTCTACGTCGACAGCCGCAAATCGCGAGGCGAGTTTTCAAAGACTGCGTTGTCGTTACTGGAGTCGCTGGCCTTCGAAGCGTCAAAGTCGCTGGAAAGCGTGCGCTTAATGCAGGAGGAGCAGGAGAAGAAGCGATTAGAGCGCGAATTTGCCACGGCCCGGGAGGTGCAGGTCGCGCTATTACCTACAACGTTTGTGCAACCCGCACATTTCGAAGTTGCGGCTTGCAGTATCCCCTGTCGCTACGTCGGCGGTGATTTTTACGATCTTTTGACTTTGGAGGATGGTCGTTCGGTTCTTATTCTCGGCGATGTTTCTGGCAAGGGTATCTCCGCGGCGCTGCTTGCTTCCATGGCCCAGGGAGTAATTCACGCGCAGTTCAATAGCGAACTCTCGCTACCGGACGTGCTAACCAATCTGAACCGTGTGCTGGTAAGGAAGTCTGACGTCCAGCGCTTCCTTACCCTTTTCTGCGCCCTAATCGCGCCTGACGGAACGCTTAGTTTCGTTAATGCCGGTCACAACCCACCGATCCTGGTGCGGGCATCGGGGAAGACTGAGTTGCTATCCTCCGCGTCGATGTTGCTTGGCGCCTTCGATTTCGCCGAGTACCACGCGCATGAAACGAAACTTGAGCCGGGTGATGTACTGGTAATTTTCTCAGACGGCGTGACTGAGGCCGCCAATGCAGCAAACCAATTGTTTGGCGATCAGCGTCTCGAAGAGTTGGTGAAGAAGAGCGCGGGCCGCAGTGCCAAAGATATAAAAGAGCGAATCGAGCAAGATGTGATGACTTTTACCCGCGGCTTGCCGCAGAGAGACGACATCACGCTAATCGCGCTGAAGATGACGTCAGTGAGATCTAATCCGTAACTGCGACTCTTGTAGCTTCCTCGGGTCTCCGGCGTATAAATCGGCTTACCCATTGTTGCCAGTGACCGATGGCGTAAATCAGCGCTCTGTAGACCACATAGAGGATCAGCACACGGTACTCTTTCACCAGGAAGGTCCAGATGAGAAAGCCTGTGAGGGTCAACTTGACGACCAGGCTTACTGTCATTATGTAGATCAAGTGACGCACCGGCTTATTCTCAGGACGCTTTTGCCACCCGCTGCGTAGAAATTTCCAGGGACTCGCGGGTATGGGCTGGTCGAGCCAGGTAGCGACTATTTTTAGATAGTCGGAGTTGTTGAAGATCGAATAGCTGTAGAGCAGGAAATAGATGGTCTGTGGCAGCAGGCACATTAACAGCAGGTAGTGACTGGTGTAGTGGAAAGCGATAAGCAGCACCAGCCAAACGTAGACATCCACGACTGTGCCCATACTCAAGTACCATAGCGACTGTTCGCGTTCTTTGAGTACGCTGGAATTGGAAAGTACGGCAAAGTGGGCGTTGCGGCGGATCACTATCTCGGGCACTTCGCCGCCGTAATACTTAATAACGACCGCGTGACCGAGTTCGTGAAGCAAAGCAATCGGGATGAAAGTCAGATAGTAAAGCACGATCGAGCCGAAGGGATGCTGGCGCGCGGCTTGAGCCACTTCATCAGTGAAGCGCCCCCAGCCGGTAACCAGCAAGGCGATGGCGGCCAGGAACGCAAACAGAGTGAAGCAGGCGAACCACCGCGTTGCCAGCGCGCGAACCAGCGGCGCGAGGCGCGCGATCAGTGGAGTGGCGTCAACCACACGGTAGTGGTCTGAGGTTCCAATGGCGCCTTCGAGGACACCAAGCTCAGCCAGGTATTCGACAGTCGATCGCAACTGCTCAACCGTAACCTCAAAGCCCAAACGCGCCGGGACAAGTTCTTTGAGTTCTTCAAGACTGCTCCCATCGCACATCTCGAGAAAGTTCCATTGGGTTACGTTTATAATCTGCGATGAGAATTTCGGGTGTCTGAGGTAGACCATCCCGTTTGCCAACTCCCGCGCCGCAATGCCACTGCGGCGCAAGGGCCGGTTTAGCCCACACTCGACTGGGGATTTCTGTGTAACCATCTTGAGGACCGAGCGGAAGAGCGTATCGAAGTCAAAACCCGCCAAACCTGCTGTAATCGATTCTCGGGAAAAAAGCCGACAGTTAGACTCAGTTTCAAACAGTCGCTCCGGAACGAGGGTTAATTCTATCACCGATGCAATTTCGGCAAAAACTAGTTCTGCTTGGCGCAGGCGCCTTATCGTTGCCGCTCATTGAGCTTGTGCTGAGCGCTCTCGGCATAGCCGGGCGCTACCGCCTGGCGTTCGCGCTGGTGGGAGTTGGGGCAATAGTCTTTGCCGGGCTGCGGCTGTATCGCAGAACGCTCAACGATCTCCGTACCATTCGGACTGCCATAGATGAAACCGCAAGCAACCGCCCGGTGAGCACCATCGAAGTTTGCGGCCCCGATGAAGTGGGTCTGCTCGCTGATGCGGTGCGGGTTTTGCGGGAGCGGCTGACCGTGATGAATCAACTGCTGATTAAATCTTCGCGCATAGAATCACTCAATATACTCGGTTCAATCCTGGCGCATGATATGAAGAACTTTTCCTTCCGGCTCAGTTGCCTGGGCCAGAATGCTCAGGTCAACTATGACGATCCGGAATTCCGTGAGTCTTTAATTCGCGCGCTGCGGGATACGACGCAGGAGATGGATCAAATGGTCAGGCGCTTTCGCGAACAGAAGGACACGGTTATCGTCAAGTTACGCATCGATCTCAATAAGGTGGTGCGTAATACCCTGAATAACATCCGCCGCGATGCTCCGGACATTCGCATAACAGAACAATATGACAAACTACCGTCGCTTTGGGCTGATGCTCTGCTGGTTGAAAACGCGGTATACAATATTGTTGCTAATGCCTGCGATGCGATGCCCTGGGGCGGCCACCTGGCTGTTCGCACGCAACTCATGCAGAACGACGGGGCCGCTCCGCAACAGGTACTGGTCGAGATTGCAGACTCAGGCATTGGGATGGCGGAAGAGTTCGTTCAAAACGAGCTTTTCGCGCCGTTTGTGACGACCAAGGAACAGGGTCTTGGTCTTGGTCTTTACACCTGCCAGCAGATCATCCGGATGCATGGAGGAAAAATCAGGGTCTATAGCGAGTTGGGACGCGGTACCGTTTTTTCAATTTACCTTCCCGTGACCGATTGATGTTCGGTTTATGAGCAGTAAGATCCTTATTGTTGATGACGACCGGGCTCTTCAGGAGCAACTGGCCTGGGCGCTCAAACGTGATTTCGAATTGATCCAGTGCCTGGATCGTGAAAGTGCGTTGCAAGCTGCAACCAGGGAGGTTCCTGATCTTGTACTCCTCGACTTACACCTGCCACCCACAAATTTGCTGAATGACGGTTTGAAAAACATTGGCGAGATCAGACGTGCCAATTCCGAGGCAGTTGTAATCGTCATGACCGGCGATGAGAAGACGGAGACCCCGCTGCGGGCCATCGAGGAGGGCGCCTACGACTACTTCCGAAAGCCGATCGATCTGCGTGAGCTGCGCATTATTATCAACCGCGCGTTGGAGCGTCAGCGCATCGAACGCGAAAACAACCGCCTCAGAAGAGAGATCGAGAACCGCTACTCGTTCTCACAGATCATTGGTTACAGCGAGCAGATGCTGGAGGTCTTCGAGGCAATTCGCCGAGTAGCCGATAGTAGCGCTACGGTGATTTTACGCGGTGAATCAGGAACCGGAAAAGAGCTGGTCGCCAGGGCAATTCACTATAATTCTGCGCGTCGAGCCGGCCCCTTCGTCAGTGTCAACTGCGCGGCCCTTCCCGAAGGGCTGATTGAAGCTGAACTGTTCGGTCATGAGAAGGGGGCATTCACAGGAGCGCAGGACATGGTCGTGGGGAGATTCGAACGGGCCGAGGGGGGCACACTCTTTCTGGATGAGATCGGAGCACTCGGGTTACCACTACAGTCGAAGCTGTTGCGTGTACTCGATGAGCGGGAATTCACGCGCCTCGGCGGCAAGAACATTATCAGGGTGAACCTAAGGCTAATCTCGGCAACCAACGAGAATCTTGAAGATGCAATCGCCGCGGGCCGTTTTCGGGAGGATCTTTATTACCGTATCAACGTGGTGCCCATCAACCTTCCGCCCTTGCGCGACCGGCGTGAAGACATTCCCTTGCTTCTTGATCATTTCATGCGCCGTTTTTCTGAAGAGCACGGCAACAAGAAGCGTCTGGATGCGGAAGCCATCCAATATCTGATGGATTACCATTGGAAAGGCAACGTGCGAGAGTTGGAAAATCTTGTTCAGCGCCTGGTCCTGATGATCGAGGGCGACACTATCAAGGCGTCGCACCTGCCACCACACATTCTGAATCAGGAGCCCGTTTTCCGACCATCCGCCGAGGACCTGTCCGGCCAATCGCCGCGAATTATCCCGGAAGCAGGGCTGAACTTCGATCGCGATGTGGCGCGCTACGAATACGACTTGCTGCGGGCGGCACTGGAGCGGGCCGGTGGCGTGAAAATAAAGGCCGCTGAACTCCTGAGCTTGAATAAAGACCGGATGAAGTATCTCTGTAAGAAATACAATCTTTGAGTCGGACTAGCAGGCTGCTGAAAAACTAAGAACGATCCACGAAACCACACGAACGGACGCGAAGAGAGGCCTTAGTTCGAGTCATTTCGTGTGTTTTCGTGGATGGTCTTATCCTTCTTAATATGGCTGATTGCTTTTCCCGACAGACTCCTGGCAGTCTGTCGGGAAAAGCAATCGGCTCATTTCCTCATTCACACCGTGGCTTCAGCCCGGTGATCTGGGCCCGATAAAAAGCAGCGAACCGTTTTAACGGTTTCCTTCGCTGCGGACGCACTTTCTTGCGAGCACTGTTTTGCTGAAGTTCATCAGAGGCAACAACTTAACCTCTCTGGCTACTTCAAGGAAAAACCGTTGAAACGGTTCCTCGACTCGGTTTGCCTTTGTATCACCGGGCTAAAGCCGCGGTGTGAATGAGAGGTCAGAAGCTCTTTTCCCGACAGACTCCTAGCATCAGGGAAATCTTTGCCCGAGGAGTAATCATTCTCCCTCGCCAGGGGGAATTTTTGCTCCTCGCGGTTTATGGAGGTCTGGACCTGCTCAGTTTTGGGGGCTTGCCGGTAATTCCGGAATGAAACTCGATGGCATCGGACTTGCTTAGAGATAAGCGCAAAGCTCGGTTTCAGTCTGAACTAAATCTGATGGAGGAA
>JALZJF010000110.1 GCA_030859905.1 Acidobacteriota bacterium | reverse complement strand
CGGAAAAAAGCTTCTCCGTGTACTCCGTGCCTCCGTGGTGCATCTTTTCTTAGCAATTTCAACACGGAGACACGGAGATCACGGAGGTTACACAGAGAAATCCGATTTTTCCGACAGACTCCTAGTAAGGCCGCAAAATAGTGGAGCGACGCCGGCTTCATTGCTTAAACAATTAGACAAACCTCAATCTGTGAGAATTCGCTTAGCTTTATCTAACGAAGCCGCTGCTTTAACGCAGATCGCACACGACGCTAAACGGCATTGGGGTTATCCCGATCACTGGATTAAGCACTGGCAGGAAGACCTCACTATATCCTCCGATTTCATCAGCAACAATCAGGTCTACGTCGCAGAGCGTGAAGGCGAGATTATCGGCTTCTATGCTCTTGCTGTCGGAGATCAGAAAGCTGAACTCGAACATATGTGGGTGGCGCCCAAACACATCGGGACAGGCGCCGGTAAAGAACTCTTCATTCATGCAATGCAGATAGCCGCGGGGGAGAACATCGCTGAGGTTGAGGTTATTGGACTCTTTGAATAGCTGCGTGAAGACTCAGCGATCTCCAGGACGGTTCAAGCCCCGTTAACTTGCAGGTGGGGAAGGGGGCAAGGCTTTGCGCGCCCCCGCTCAAGATCCAACCCCTCTCAACCTTGACTAGTACCTCGCAACTCGCTCCCTTGCCACCCCGGAGCTGCGCCCCTATAATCCAATACCATCAGGCGCATTGGTGTAGTTGGTTAACACGCTGCCCTCTCAAGGCAGAGATCACGGGTTCGAGTCCCGTATGCGCTACCACATTTTTCCCACAACGCTGCTACTTTTTGTAACTTGAACCATTAACTAGTCACCCCGGCAACTAATTGGTTCCAATAGCCACCGGCAATTTATTGCTTCCAGTTTGAAAATGTGTTCATTGAATTGGATCTCTTAGGTCAGAGTTTGTGGAATTGCGCTTAGCCGTTCTGTAGTAAAGCCAGTTCTCGCCTTAAATCCCGCATCGTTCAGTTACTGCGAGTTCTGTACACACGAAAGTTCCCGTGCACCGAGGCTGATCTGCGAACGATGCTCGACCTCACTGTTCCACTCCTCAACGACATTGCACCCGATGGTCCTGTTGACCACGTCATGGAGTACATTGAAAGATAACGAACTGCCATTCGATTTCGACTCAAGCTCAAGTTGGTCGGTCGCAAGGTCACCGGAACATCTGAGTCATCTCATATAGGGACCGGCACGATCAGCAAGGCTCGTGGGTGGCGGACAAATTGAGCTTCAATATCGACACTGCTAATGCAACGATTGCAGTCACCGGAAAGTTGGAAGACGGCAAGCTGACCGGCGAATACAATGCGGGCAAGATGCATGGAAAATGGGAAGCTAGAAAGAAATAGCAGCCGCTGAGATGATTGCTTCATTCGGCTTATTGCAGGGAAAGTGAATGGTATAAAAGATGACGGTCTTAGCCGAGGGCAGTTTGCAGCGCAAGGCCTTTGTTATGATAAAGACTGGCTCAAAAATAACCGATCGTCTCAAGAACCGTTTGGAGGATTCGGGCGCACCGCTCTCATTGCGCGGCCACTTTTGCCTTTGTGTGAAGCTTGCATCATGCGTGGACTCGCCCCGATCCAACGCTTGAAAGCGCGCGAAAACGCCGTTGCGTCAGAGAAGCCGAGAAGATAGGCCGTCTCGTTCACCGAGATCTTCTTGTCGTTCAAATAGTGAAGTGCCAGCTTGTGGCGCAATTCATCCCGTACCTTTTCAAAGGTGACGCCTTCGGCTTTCAACTGACGGAAGAGCGTCTGACGACTGACGCCGAGTTTGCCGGCGATTGTTTCGATGCTCGCTTTACCCGTGTGCAGCCTCTGCAGCAAGAGTTTTTCGACGCGACCCCTCGTCGATTTCGAGCTATCCAACCTCGTGAGCAGCGCTTCACCCTGTTGGATCAGTAGACGGGTAACATAGCGATTCATCGGCGGCAACCGCACGGACAACAACTCTTCACTGAACAAAATTGCGTTCTTATCACCCCCAAAGATTAGCGGCACACGGAAAATCCGATCGTATTCCGCGCGATAGCTCGGCTCTTCGTGGGTGAAGCTGAACGCCTTCGGATAAGGCCAGCGACTGCTGCCGTCGCGTGAGCCGGAGAGCGCGCCACGACTACTCACGCAACACGCGAAAGCTGATTCCGTGAGCACCGGATGCTCGATGTAGAGAGTGCTATTAAACTTCAACCAGACGTTGTGACCTTCGCGGACGAACTCAAGCGATGAGGAACTCTCGCCTTCACCCTCATCCTTAGCGAGGCGAGAATAGCGAGTCGCTTGTTGCCGCGCGTCTTCCGCAGTCTCGGCCCGGCCGAGCAGGCCTACGATCGAAATGTCCGGCAACCTGACTTCCGCACCAAACAGCAATGCGAGCGCAGGTTCGTCACATAACTGGATGCCCGCCTTCATCAATTCAATGTAGTGCGCCAACGAAACTCGATTGGCGTCGTCTATAGGGTCCCTGAGGTCGTCAGGATGGATATGCGATTGCTCGATCAGCAACTCGCGATCGGCGCCCTTCGAAACGGCGAAATTCAAAAACGCTTTGGCAAAGCCGGCGGCAATGGTCGGTTCACTCATTTGTTTTCTGGTCCTCTGCAACCTGCGGTCATGTTTTTGATACGCCCGGTAATGTCTAATAGTTTCCGTTGTCTCCCACAGTTTCGTATTGGTTGTTGAAAAGGAGAACCAATGCAAAAACTAATACTTTTAATCTGCTTTTTTACGACCACCACCGTCGCTTTCTCCCAGGAGAAAGCAGCAGTCCCGGCCCAGGACAATCCTCTCAGTACGTTTAATAAACGTGCCTACGGGCAAATGAAGGATTGGCTGCTCCGCTCAGCCGAAAAAGTGCCGGAGCAACATTACAACTTCAGGCCCACGGAGGCTGTCCGCAGCTTTAGCCAGATCGTTGGACACGTGGCCGACGTTCAGTACATGTTTTGTTCCCTGGCGCGGGGTGAGAAAAACCCCGGCCTCAAGATTGAGCAAACCAAAACTACGAAAGCCGATCTAATCGCCGCGCTCAAAGACGCGTTCGTTTACTGCGACCAGGCTTACGACAGCATGACCGACGCATCCGGCACTCAAATGGTGAAACTTGCGAGGAGCGATACACCCAAACTCAGTGTGCTGACTGTGAACCTCTCCCACAGCGCGTTGCACTACGGCAACCTCGTTACATACATGAGACTGAAGAACATTGTTCCTCCGTCTAGTGAGCGATGAGCAGAATGGCGAGGAAATAGTCTTTGGGCCGGCCACTCGTGCGGCCCAAACCTTCCGCTTCTTAAAACGCCACACAGGACGATGAGTAAAATGCAAAATAGTTCGACCGACCGCACGCAACTTATTTATGCCAGGCTGGCGGGCTTTATGTATCTTCCTAACTACCTCACCTCAATGTTCGGCGTGTTGGCGCCATCATCGATCGTTGGTTCAGGTGATTTCGCGCAAAAGGCGCAGAGAGTCCTCGCTTCTGAGCAACTCTACCGAACTGCACTCGTGAGCATGGCGATTGGCTGGGTGCTAATCGTATTTCTCGCCTTTGCGCTGTACGTTACTCTCAAACCGGTAAACAAGCGGCTCGCACAGCTCGCCCTGTTCTCAGAACTAGGACAGGCAGCGGTGGGCGCGGTCACCGTCATGCTGAGTTTCGGAACGCTTTGGTTGTACACTGCGACGCTGGCGACAGGATCATTCGATAACAACCAACTGCAGACTCTAGTTTCAGCTATGCAGAACACCGTGGGCAGCGGCTTTCAGATCTCGATGATGTTCCTAAGCGTCGGCTCCACGCTCTTCTTCTATTTGTTCTACAAATCGCGATACATCCCAAGAATGCTGGCGGCGTTCAGCGTGTTTGCTTCGGTGCTGCTGCTGATCGTGAGCGCCACTGTTCTGATTTTTCCTGCGTATGAAAACAAGATTCTGATCGGATGGGCTCCCATGGGTCTGGCCGAGGTCACAACCGCCTTATGGCTCATGATCCGAGGCATTCGGCGGTCGCCGCTTGAAATCGCAGTTGGTTGAGGAATATGAAAACATGAAAAAAATCTTAGAAGCTTCACCTAGACTCATGGCGCGGATTGCCGCGGCCTTTTATGTGGTGGTCTTTGTGACCGGGATATACGCACTCGTCACGCGCACCGGAGCAGCCGGTCTCATCGCGGGTGTGTTTTATATCGTGGTGACCGTGCTCTTTTATTTCATCTTCAAACCAGTGAACAGGAGTCTCTCGTTGCTCGCGGCGATCCTGAGCCTCATGGGAATTGTCATTGGACCGGTCAGTATGTTTGTTCGTCCCCTTTCCAACATTAGCCCACTGGTATTTTTCGGATGCTATTGCCTGCTGATCGGCTATCTCATTCTCAAGTCTAGGTTCCTGCCTCGTATTCTCGGCGTGCTGATGCTGTTTGCGGGTGTGGGTTGGCTTACTTTCCTGTGGCAGTCATTCGCCATATCTCTTGCACCATATATTTTCTTCCCAGGCATCATCGGTGAAGGAGCATTGACGCTTTGGCTCCTCGTGTTCGGCGTCAACGAGCAACGATGGAAGGAGCAGGCGAGCGCAATCTCCGAACGGTAGCTACGACAACACGCTACTGGTTCACACCGCGAACACACAGGGAGGACAGCATGAAACGAATGAACCTTCAGTGGCTTATTTTTCTTCTTCTCGCAATATGTCAGCCTTCGGTACTCGCACAGGTCGGAAAGCTCACTCAGGACCCGGACCTGCCGTGCAGTATTACAATAAGGGTGTCCAGAATTACAGGTCAGGTCAGTACAAAGGCGCTCGAGGCCTTCCAGCAAGCAATTCGCTTCAAACTAGATTGGGCTGAGGCACATAGCAACTTAGGTGCGGCGTATAACGATTCAGGCTTGTACCTCGAAGCAGTTAAGCCTCTCAAACAGGCTGTTCGCCTTAAACGGAGCTTGGCCGAGACGCATCGCAACTTGGGTAAAACGAATGGTAAAGAATGTAAAAACCTTGATTTTTCTTTGGGTGCCTGCAACTTTCGAAAAGGGCAAATACTTACGTTTTTGCCGGTAGTCTAATTCGCAATGCGGAGGTCAGGGGTTCGATTCCTCTTTAAGATCATGCCCGGTATAACAGAACGGTACCTTAATCGTGGTCGACTTTGAACTTACGGCAAGACACAAATTCCTTTTGCACTTTCGGCAATGTAAGCGTCCATAACTCGAGAATTGCGGAGAGTCGGAGGGGTGAAATCCCTGGATTCTGGTGTACTTCCGGCAAGGAATTGCTTCCAGTCGCGGCAAGGAATTACTTCAAGTCACACTTTTTTATCCATCATCGCAAAGGGCACAAATGAAAACGTCTCTGTCTTTCGACTCGGTGCGGGATACTGTTGCTCGTTTGCGGCAGGCAAACAATGATTTTGCCCGGAAGTACCCTGGCGAGCTCGGCCTGCGGCAACCCGTACACACCGTCTACGGCGGCGCTCATCTCTTCAAAGCAGATTCGGTCCAACGCCTGGGTGCATTGGCCCGCCGCTCACTGGACCAGTTTGCCCCGGACTTTTTGGTATTCGCAAAAGCACTGGGCCTTCCTGGAACGGGCGACTTGCCTGACTCGATCGAGGACGCCCAGGACTTGAACGAGCGTCTGGAAGAAAATCCCGAGCATGTTCGTCAGACCAACAAACCAGCCTGGCTGGCCCATACCATTTACCGCCGCGTGAGCGAGAAGTTAAGGCGTGAGCCAATTGAAGATTTTCGGATTGATTTCGAGGATGGTTATGGAAATCGCCCTGACGCGGAGGAAGACGGGCACGCGGTTGCCGCCGCGACTGAGGTGTCGGCGGGAACCAAAAATAAGACGCTGCCGCCGTTCATAGGAATTCGTATCAAGCCTTTCACGGAAGAGCTCCGGGAACGAAGTTTTCGGACCCTAGACATGTTCGTCTCCACTCTGTTGGACAAAACCGGGGGTCAGCTCCCGGAGAATTTTGTGGTTACCCTGCCGAAGATAACGATTCCTGAACAAGTTTCGGCCTTAGTCGATTTCTTTGAGTTGCTCGAAAAGGAAACTCAACTAGCCCCCGGGGCACTCAAGATGGAGATGATGATCGAAACCACACAGTCGATCATAAACGACCGTGGCGAGATCAATCTTCCGTTGTTGCTGGCCGCTGCCCGAGGACGTTGCCTGGCGGCCCACTTCGGTACTTATGATTACACCGCGAGTTGCAACATCACCGCCGCCTATCAGCACATGATGCATCAGGCCTGTGACTTTGCTAAACACATGATGCAAGTCTCTTTTGCCGGAACCGGCATCTGGTTATCCGATGGGGCCACGAACATCATGCCGGTGGCGCCCCACCGATTCGTAGAAGGTGGGTCACCTTTAAATCTGGAACAGGTCGAAGAAAACCGTGCGGTTGTGCATCGCGCGTGGAAGCTGCATTACGACCACATTCAACATTCGCTGGAGAATGCCTTTTATCAAGGTTGGGACCTGCACCCCGCACAGCTCCCTACGCGTTACGCCGCCGTCTACGCGTTCTTCCTCGATGGTTTGGACGCGGCTTCGGAGCGACTGAAGAATTTTGTGGACAAGGCTGCGAAGGCCACACTAGTGGGCGATGTGTTTGATGATGCGGCGACCGGCCAGGGGCTGCTTAATTATTTCCTGCGGGCGATCAATTGCGGCGCCCTGACCGAAGAGGAGGCGGTCGAGCGATCTGGCCTGACCGTCGCCGAGCTCCGGTCCGGTTCGTTCGTAAAGATTCTGAACAGCCGGCAAAATTTGTGACTCACGAATTGATGTCTAAGGCTATGCGGCTTGAGCGGGGACGCGCTTCGCTTTGCCCCCTTCCTGCAAACTACCGTAGGCGTCGCGGCCGACTCACGCCCGACGGATAAACTTCGCGGCAATCCAGCCAAGCAGCACCAGCACCGAAAGAATCGCCCAGTTGTAGCGGTCGCCGTAAGCAACGCCGGGAAAGTGGTTACTGATCATGAGGAAGACAACGGGGACGGCCATGAACGTGTTTTGCTTTGAGCGCAATTTGGCCTGCGCCGAGAGAGCATCGTCAGGCTTTCGTCCTTCACTGATGGCTGCGATCATTTTCTTTTGAGCCGGCAGGATATGCATCCAAACGTTGGCGGCCATGATGGTGCCAAACATTGCGCCGACGTGGATGTAAGCGGCGCGGCCGCTGAAAACACGTGAAAGTCCGTAGCTAATCCCGACAACAATGAGATAGGCGATAACGGCGAAGGCTTTTTCATTCCGTCCCAGTGGTGAGATCATCAACAGGTCGTAGACGATCCCCCCAACGATTAGCAGCCCGACTCCCAACCCAATCGCCGCGGGCACACCAATCTCGCTCACATCCGCATCCACGAGCGCGCCGCCGCCAAGGTAGTAAACCAGAATTAAGAGCGCCATGCCGCTCAGCCAGGTTGTTCCCGCTTCCCAGCGAAACCAGTGCAGGTGACGCGAAATGAGATCGGGAACTTTGCGTTTCTCGACTACATAAAAGCCGCCGCTGTGGACCATCCAGATTTGGGCTGGAGTTCCGGTGTTGGCCACTGCCTTTTCCTCTTCGCTGAGCCGCGCATCCAGCCAGGTGAAGTAGTAGGTTGTACCAACCCACATGATGCCGGCAAAAACGTGCACCCAACGCAGAACCAGGTTGAGCCATTCACTCAGGGTTGGGTCAAGAATCATTTTAGTGGCGCAGACTTAGTCTGTGATCATGGTTCCCTCGACAGGTGCAGGTAGTTTAGAGTTCATCAACCTTTAGGTTGTGCGTTACCAAGACACAAGCCAAAGCTTGATCTCTAAACTAGTTGAAACACAGGCTGAAGCCTATGCTACTCAGAACTCTAAACTAGTTGAAACACAGGCTGAAGCCTATGCCACTCAGAACTCTAAACTAGTTGAAACACAGGCTGAAGCCTATGCTACTCAGGCGCCGCGATACGTTGAATACCCAAACGGACTAATCAAAAGTGGAATGTGATAGTGCTGGGGGTCTTCCCCGATGGTGAACACCACGCAGACTTGCGGATAGAAGCAATTAGTATCGAGCGCCGAGAAATAGGCCTCTGTGTCGAAGACCAGCCGGTAGGTCCCTGCCGGCAAAGGTTCTTCCAGCAGGAAAAAAGGTTTCACCCTCCCTTCTTCGTCCGTCCAGGCGTGGGCGAGTTGTTCCCAGCTCTCATCATTGTTCTGACTCTCAAGATAGACGGCTACTCCATTCGCGGGCTTGCCTTGTGACGTGTCCAGGATGTGGGTGGATATGGTACTCATTGATCTATTAGTTTCCCGAGTCGTAGCTTGATGATGCGAGACTGCTCTCGAGCGGCAATACGTAATTCCGTTTCCGCATCGTTCGGCAGCCGCTCCCGAAGGTTTGCCAGCACTTCTTCGGGATTCTTTCCAGTCGCGCAAACAATATAGATGTATCCAAACTTTTCTTCATACTGCCGGTTAAGCTCAGCCAGCGTGCGCGCTGTTTTCTTCGCGACGCTCCGCGCGCCGGACTGTTCCTGCGCGGCCCAATTTTGAGTGTCAGCCGCAGTCGAACGGGCCGCCTTGTTTTCTCCAATTCTGGGGTGACTGGCAAACGCCTGCAACCAATCGAAGGGTTCAAGCGTCCACCAGACGCGATCCGCGATCGTGATCAACTGGTTCGAATTCGCGAAGGGACACTCGGCAGCCATGCGTCGGGCCCAGTTGGTTGAGCCGCAGCATTTACCAAACTCCGCCTCTGCTTCGTTTGCCGGCAACGAATTCAAGCGCTCAAGACCAAGCAAATCTGTTCTCCCAATTATGCTGCACTACGTGGACGCATCGCAGCCGTTAACCGCAACCAAAGGGAATTAGTCGCCCGGGCCTCCGTGATGATTTAGTCCTCGATTGGTCCGAACAACCGGAGCCGGCTGACACCGCCATCCGGAAAGATGCTAAATCTCACGTGCGAGATGGGTCCCGCATCCAGGACCTCATCTTCAAAAACATGACGCGTGTGCGCCTGTAGTCTAGTTTGCGGTAGCACGGGTTTCCAGTCGAGGTGTTCGGTCAGGATATTCCCGCTGGTATTGCACGCTTCAAGCGAGCAGCTATCGGGGAAGTTGCCTTTAAAGTAGAAAGTGTCAACCTCGACGCAACGAATCCTTCCAGGCTTGCCCAGCTTGATTGTTACCCAGTCGTGACCCGGACCACGGCGTCGCTTGGTCTCCCAGCCATCACTCATATTCAGGGCGCGTCCCGGCATGATCAAGTTGTGCCTGTGGCCAAAAAACATGTCGCTGCAAGAGAGGACCAGGCCGCCATTCTCAATTGCCGCCAGATCGATCTCGCCGCCCCTGCGTTTGAGTTTGTCCCAATCGGGCACGACCTCGCCATAGACCCTCAATCTCGCGACGCCGCCGTCCGGATAGATTTTAAAACGCAGATGCGTGAACCTGTTGTCCGTCTCAATCGCAAAGAGATTCGGCGAATTGCCCGCGAGTTCGGAAGGGGGCAGAATCCCGGTCCATTCGGCTTCTCCCTCTGTAAGTTGCTTCAGGGTTGCTTGACCATCAATCGAGCATCCCTCGAGCGAACATTGCTCAGGATAGTTTCCACGAAAGTGACTCGTGTCGACAACGACTCCACGGATGATGCCAGGCAATCCCAGCCGAATGATGCACCAATCATAACCCGGAGTGCGACGGCGGCGGGTTTCCCATCCGTCCATCCACTTGCCGAGATCAGTATATTTGTCCTCGATAAATAGCGGCGCACCGGGCTTCAGCAGATTTTCTTTGGGCGCAAAAAACTCGTCACTGGCGAGGAGCACCGCGCCACCAAGTTTCTCAGACGCCAGATCTATGAGTTCAGTGAAATCCAACTTCTCGTTTCATCCTTCGGATAAAACACAAAGAGTTGCAGCCGGCGCGTAACCGAGAGCGCTTCAAGAAAGGATGGCTCCAGCCCCGCTAACTTGCAGGTTAGGAAGGGGCAAAGCGGAGCGCGCCCCCGCTCTAGATTAGCAGCCAGTCAACCTGTGAATTGACGATTCAGTCCGAGCAAATTTGCACCTTGAGCGGGGGCGCGCTCCGCTTGCCCCTTCCTCACCTGCAAATTATCGCAGGTCCTTTTGCGTCTTCACATAGTCTCTACTTGCAGTAGCAATCCTGTCGGCTGCGAAGTGAATTCGGCGGCATCATATATCTTCTCCCCACGCAGAAAAGTCTTTTCGACTACGCCGGCCAGTGTTCGACCTGCGTAGGGTGTTAGTTTGTGGCGATGATGGAGCATGTCCGGCTCAACCAGGAAGTTCTTCTCAGGATTCCAGATCACGACATCTGCGTCGCCGCCGACAACGAGGGAGCCTTTACGTCCCGCCAAACTGACTAACGCCGCCGGCGCCTGACATAACCAGCCGGCCAGATCTTCAATTGAGTGACCCCGCCGTTGCGCATCCGTCCAGGTTGCCGGCAATCGAAGCTGCAAGGACGAGATGCCGCCCCAGGCCTGAAGAAAATTTCCGCTCTCTGGCAGTTTCATATCTGGAGGACACGGGGAATGATCGGAAACCACCATGTTTATGGTTCCCTCAGCCAGCGCTTGCCACAGTCGCTCACGGTTTTCTCGCTCGCGAATAGGCGGACAGCACTTGTATTCAGTTGCTCGGTCGCCGATATCTTCCGCGGCAAAGAGGAGGTAGTGGGGACATGTCTCCGCGGTAATGCGCACACCGTTTGACCGGGCATCACGCAGCATCGGCAAAGCGTCGGCCGAGGAATGGTGAACGATGTGGATGCGCGCGCCAAATTCCCGGCCTAACCTAATCATTAACTCGACGGCCTCATTCTCGGCAGCGCGTGGGCGTGATTCCAAGAAAGTTTTATAAGCAGCGGGAGAGAAATTCCCACCCTCGAACTCTTCTCCAGCCGGAGCGTTGCTGGCCGGAATACCCGCCCGATTAATAGGGTTCGGCATTTCGGCATGAACAATCAGGACCGCTCCCAGCCGGGCCAGCTCGGGCAGCGCTTGGCGTAGATCCTGCTCTGTAACATTGGGAAACTCGTCGACACCCGAGTGAATCAAAAAACACTTGAAACCCACTACGCCCGCCTCCATCAACGCAGCCAGCTCGGGTGTGTTCCCGGGAACGACGCCGCCCCAAAAACCAACGTCGACGTAGCACTGGCCGCGGGCAGCTTCGACCTTCGCTTTTAAACCTTCAGCCGTTGTCGTGGGAGGAATACTGTTGAGTGGCATGTCGATCAAAGTAGTGACGCCACCTGCTGCCGCCGCCTTCGTGGCTGTCGCAAAACCCTCCCAATCGGTCCGTCCTGGCTCGTTGATGTGCACGTGCGTGTCCACCAGTCCAGGCATCACGACCGAGGCCTCGTCAGCTTCGACGATCTCGCAGTTTGAATTCACGTCGTCGTACGAACGGATGTTCGTAATACGGCCGTTATGAATATGAATTGAGGCCGGAGCTGTCAAGTTAGGAAGGACAACTCTTTGACCGCGAATGATAAGTTGCGGAACGGGCATTGGACACCAGCTCAGGTAAAGGATGGCGGCGGCGGCGGCAGAATCGGCCCTTGGACCTCGCCCAGACCGAATACTTCTTCATATGCTACGGCAATGGCCCCAATGGTGACTGGGAGTGCCAGGAATACGCCCACATAACAAAGCAACACACCGGCGAATCCCATCAGTCCGTTGAGCAGTAGCAATCCGAGTAAGGGCCAAAAATTTGCCAACGCAGCTTTTGCGCTCAGCTTGACGGCGTCAAGGCCTGACATCCTGCGGTCAACAATCAGCGGATAAGAAAACGTAAATATGACCGAAAGGAGGATTATCAAGACCATCATAATCAGACCAAACACTACAAGCACCGCGAAGAACCCGAAGATAGTGGAGGGCTCGGGTTCGCCGCCTTGCCGAGTGACCAGGAAGAGGCCACCATAGAGCAGGATGTAGAAGGGAATGATGATAATAACGATGGGAAGGTAGTGTATGAGCGTGGCCACAATACTCTCACCGAAGTAGTCGAAGCCCTTGAAGAGAGATCCAAACTCCACCGTGTGGCCTCGCCGGCGTTGGAAGATTGAAATATAAATTCCACACATCATTGGACCAAACAAGATGCCGAAGGGCACCAGGGTGCCCAGGATGATCGCCACTATTGCCATTCCCACAAAAAGCCAGTACTGATCCCGCACTAGACTCCAGCCAGTTTTAAGACAGTAAATTGGCTGGACGACACCGCGCCTAAAGGGAGTTGCGGGGAAGAAGTTCTGCATTTTTGAAGTCCTTCAAGTGTGTGTTGACTCAAAAGTTCTTGCAACAAACAACTACTGATTGAAAACCCGAATGACAAATGCCAGCCAGCGAAGCCTTCTTCCGGGCCTCGACGGCGCACTTTCGAGACCGGACACTATTGAGCGGGATTCCCCTGCAATGCTACTGGGCTTCTCAACCAACCGGCAGCGTTGATTATCCACTGTAATTGACCTTTGATTGCTTCCGTATAGATCAAGGCGCCCATCCTATTGGGATGACCCAGCGAAGCATAGCGACAAGCCAGGCGCTTGGCTTCTCGACCCTCTTTTTGCGGCTTGTCTTCCTTCCTTTCCTTTGGTCGTTTGTAAGTCTCCTTACAACTCTTGCTGCGCCTGTGTCTTACCTCATCGTTGGGCTTGTAGGCAGCAGTCCCTAACGTGAGCACCACAATCGCGTGTCGCAAGCCCGAGAGATTTGTAGCTCCGAACATGAAATTCCAGAGTAGCGTATCAGGCGCGGAAAATGCGTGCTCAGGCGAAAACTCAATCTCGGCGAATAGGATTCTTTGTTTAGCAGCGATCTGCCTCAGATCTGAGTTTACCGCCTCGACTGCCTGGGCGAGACTGCGGGTCGAAACCTGGTACCACAGCTCGGAAATCGCCACCAGGTTTGCGCGCATTTGCTTGTCGCTCATCCGCTTAGTTTCAGGTTTTTCCGTGGTAAGGCTTTTGACCAGCAGTCGCGCGAAACTATTGTCGTCGCTCAGGGGCGAGATGATTCTATAGTAGCCCGAAACCACCACGTGGGCATTGGGAAACTCCCGCGTTATACGCTGCAGCAGCGATCGCATCCGCCCACCGCACTTCTCTCTGATGCTTACCTCGAGTAGATCCAGCGCGGTTGCAGCGTCCAAAAGATTTCGCACATCCACGTCGTTGATGCAGCCATTGACCAGTATCAGATCCACCTGGGCAGGATCACCGTAATACCTCCTGGCAGCAACGACCTGCTCGGTGATCGTGGGCCTCAGGAGATTCACTTCAGCATCTTTAGAGGAGAAGATTTCCGATCCTGGGGTGGCCTCGATCGCCGCTCCGGAATGCGCTTCAATTCTCTCCCTCACGTCCCTTCCGGTTTTCTGCTGCAGCCAGTTTTTAAGTCGCCACCAGGCCTTGTCCGGCGTTTTCAAACCCTGACCCCACATTATCGAATCGCCCAGCACCAACATATGTATAGGATCACGGGCGATCGATTTGCTGCTATCGAGTAAGGGCTGCTGAGCAAAGCTGGAGTTGACCGCCATCAGCGCAAGTATTCCTATCACGCTCGTTGCAATGCTTGAGCTGGAAATGAGTCTTCGAATCAGCATGCGCGTCTCAAGGCCTGTTTAGAGTTAACACCAGAATCCCGGGCCTGTCCACAAGGACTTGCGCGACCCTGAAACGCTGATCAGGGAGTTGAACCGAGGCTGGAGAGGAAGTCGTCAAGCAGGTTAAGGCTCACTCTGATTCGATAGTTGGCGGTTGAGCGAATGTCGTCTATGGGCACGATCTCGCGGGCCAGGGCGGCCTTGCCGAGACCGGGCAATTGGTCGATTAGCTGGCCGCGCAGGAAGGCTTCTGTTTCGATGCAGCGGATAGGAATCGGCGCCACACTTCCCAAGGCTATACGCACTTCGTTCAACCGCTCGCCATCACTGCTGGCGGCAGCGGCGAAGCACACTTTTGAGATTGCCTGCGCTTTACGCGCGCCGATCTTGCGATAGTAGTACTTAAGATTTTTAGTTGTACGGGGCAGACGAATACGCGCTAGCAGTTCGTCAGGCTGCATGTTCATCTTTTTGTAGCCCGTGTGAAAGCCGGGATAGGGAACTCTGCGCGAACCTAACGCGGAGACTAGTTCCAACTCCGCATCATAAACGAGCAACGCAGGGGGTGAGTCAGCAGCCGGCGAAGCGTTGGCGATGTTTCCGCCAAGCGTGCCGCGGTTCTGAATTGCCAGACCACCTGTTTCGCTTGCGGCCTGGCAAAGCATGGGAAATTCTGAACGCAAAACGGGATGCGACTGGATCTGGGTGTAGGTAGTCAGAGCCCCGATGGTTACCTGAGCGTTGGCGACCTCTATCCCGCGGAGCTCGTTCAGGTTCCAGATGTTGACGTAATTTCTGTGGGCGAGCTTTCCTGCTTCGAGCAGCACCATTAGATCAGTGCCGCCGGCGAGGGGCTTCCAGACGCTGGGCTCACGCGCGAATAGTTCGAGAGCGTCAGAGAGATTTCGCGGGGTTACGAGTTGATATGAAGGCAGATAGGCTCTCATTTAGTGGGATCCCAACGCAACTAAAGAAAGACTACATTGAGGACATTGCCCTCTTTCATTTGGTTTCGCGTTTCTCAGATTTGGAAATCGTGTCAGCGGCGTTCTTGACCTCTGGTTTTTTTGCCTCTGCTCCGACGATTTTTGCTCCCGCCAACGACAAACAAAGTCTGCGTAATTGCGACATTCGCTTAAGACGAGTCGTAACTGCCGCGGCCGACATATCAACTTTCGGCATCAGCGTCTCCAGCTACCAGCGTTTTAATATCATCTTGATCCTGTCCGCTGCCTCGTAACTTTTTTAGCGACATCAGCCCGGTACGCGAGACAACTGATAATTTTCCGCCTTCCCAATCCGCTACGGTTCGCGACTCCCATATCGGGAGAAGCTTGGGTGTCACCAGGAGCAGATCCAGTGAGAGAAGATCGCCCGATTCCGGGTCGATCTTTGAAACCCGCCGTATCTGAATTACTTCGTTCGCGAAGCTCAAATCCTTTCCGCGAACGTTGTAACCGAGCGTGAGTGCGATGGGCAATACCTTCTCCAGTGATTCAGAAAGGATCAACATGTCGATGTCGATGGTCGAGCGGGGTCGCGCATGAATGGCCATAGCCAATCCGCCGCACAATGCGTAATTGACTTGATGCTCATCAAGCAGAGCGATCAGCTTGCGAAGTTCGTCGTATATATCGAGTTCAGGCATCAACCCGTTTCCCGCAGGCGCGTACGACTGATTCGAAGATTTTCATGTATCCAGTGCACCGACAGAGATTCCCTGCCAGCCCCGTGCGAATATCCGTCTCCGACGGATTGGGATTGCGCTCGAGCAAATCCACTGCGGCCAACACCATACCTGGGGTGCAGATCCCGCATTGCGCTCCGCCGTAGTCGATGAAAGCCTGTTGCACAGCATGCAAATGGTCAGAGCCGGCAATGCCTTCGATGGTTTTTATCGACGCGCCCTGCGCTTGTGCAACAGGCACAAGGCAACTGTTGACTATCTCACCGTTAACGAAGACTGAACACGCGCCGCACTCCCCCTCCCCGCAACCTTCTTTTGTTCCGGTCAGCTGCAACTTCTCACGAAGCACATCGAGCAGACGCTCCATTGGATATGCCGTCAGAGTAGCTGGTTCACCATTCACCGTGCACTGCACTTTGGCCTTCTGATTTGTTGGTAGGTTCATCGCTCAGGATAGTGAGCAGAGATTATCGCGCTAGCCTCAGAATCGCAAAGTCGTGGAGCGGATTCAGTGGGGCTCGACCATCAGTACAGAACCGAGAGCGGTAGCGACCGGATCCTAGATTCAACATGGCAAGGGACACTACAAGCTGATCTGAGTGCTTGGATCCGGTCGCTACCGCTCGCGGTTCCGTAACAGTCGCTCTTGGCCCAACTTGATTGTTCGGATCCTGTCGCTCCAGGCTGTGCTAAAACTCAGAACAAGGTTCTCGAGCCGCTGGAAGTCTCTCCCCACGTCATCCACTGGGGAGACTTGTGCTAAAACTCAGAGACAAGGTTCTCGAGCCGCTGAGCCTCACTCACCTCTGTTTGCGAAGCGACGGCCGTGCCGGGCTGGGTTTCGCTGCCTTCCACAGAAAGCCCGTCCCTGACCTTCTTGGGAAGCTTTTCTCGAACCAATTCATAGGCGGTCGTAAGCAGACTCTTCAACTCCTGTTCAGGTAACACATCAAACCGTGAAAGCGCTACCCAATGGTAACGGGCGACGTAAGGCGCCGGCATGATGCCTTCCTGTTCGACCAACTCGGCAAACTTCTCCGGCGTGCACTTGAACGACATGCAGTGATCGGAAGCCGGCTCAAGCGAAAGCACGCAGAACATCTTGTTGCCAATGCGCATCAGCAGATCATTTTCCCACTGGACTCCTTCAGTAACGTGGGGTAGCGAGAGGGAGAATTTGCGAACGGATTCGATGTCCATAATTGAAACGAGACTTTAGTCTGTGAATGTGGGTGAAAGCAATATGGGCGAAGTGTGTATGACGTACGGTAATTCACAGGTCAGGAAAGCGGACCCTGTCCCGCCTCAAGCTTCAACCCCCTAGTTATGGTGTTGCAAAGCCCGCCTCTCCTAACCATGCGTAACTCGAAACACGATCCTCGAAATCATACGAAATGTCACTAATAAGATTTCGTGCTGGTTCGTGTTACTTGGTGGATCGTCTCTTCGCTTGAAATTGCCCTAAACCCGCCAAGAAACTTTAGAGGTAGGTGAGCTTCTGAGCCTGATCGTCCCACCGCCAGAGGTCACTTCTTCCCAGCAGATGCACTCCGCCCATCCAGGTCTCAATTCCCTTCAGTTCGACGATGTCCCTCTTGTTGATGCTGCCGCCCGCTCGCGGGCTATGAATTGGTTTGGAGCTAACCTGGGGCTTACCGCCCCAGGCTGTATGCTTTCGCCACGCTTCGCGGGCTCCGATCCAACCGGCTTCCATCACTCACTTCTTTAAGTAATTCTAAAACGGCCGAGGTCATGGCTTTCACACCGGTGCGCAGAGTCGGCTCCGGCAACGGAGCAAAAAGCGGCGAGTGGAGTGAAGGAAGCGCAGGACCGCCTTCCTTGCTCTGTTTGACCTTCAACGGATCCATCGCTCCGAGCCAGAACATCATCGTAGGAATCTTCTGCTCCATACTAAAGTATCCAAAATCTTCGCTGCCCATAACCGGCGACGCCTTAATGACGTTCTCCTGGCCCAGTGCTTTCGCAAAAACAGCAGCTAACCTTTGCGTCAAGACAGGGTCGTTATAGGTGGCCGTAGTGACCTCGGTCTCGCTGACTTTCACGATGGGCGCGAGCTCAGCGGGAATTCCCGCGGCGCTGGCGACGCCTTTTGCCACGCGCTCAATCGATGCTAGAAGTTTGAGCCGCACCTCTTCCTTGTAAGCGCGAACCGTCAACTGGAGATTCACTTCATCGGGAATGATGTTGTACCTGGTACCGCCGTGGATGGAACCAACGGTTATCACGGCCGGATCGAGTGGCGAATTCTCCCGACTGACAATTGTTTGTAAGCCCAGCACAATCTGCGCCGCCAGCACAATCGGATCCTTCGCTGACTCCGGTCTGGAACCATGACCGCCGACGCCGCGAATCTTGAGATCCAGATTCGTTGAACTTGCGAGTGCGTAACCAGGCACTACCCCAACCGTTCCGGCGGCCAGGTCAGGACTATCGTGAAGAGCGATGGCAAAGTCGGGCTGGGGAAACCTGGTAAAGAAACCATCTTTAACCATGGCCCTGGCGCCATCGATGGTCTCTTCCGCCGGTTGGCCGACGATGATCAGCGTTCCGCGCCATTGATCTTTTAGAACGGAGAGCATCCGCGCGGTGCCGAGCATGGAGGTAATATGAATGTCGTGACCACACGCGTGCATTACTCCGACTTCCTGACCCGCGTCGTTCTTGGTTTTAACTTTGCTCGCATACGGCAGGTCAGTTTTCTCAGTGACGGGCAATGCATCCAGATCAGTCCTCAAAAGTACTGTAGGCCCATCGCCATTCTTCAACACCGCGACCACGCCATAGCCGACCCACTCCGGCCGATCAAATTTGCCCACCCGCTCGGTCACTGCATATCCCAGAGCACGAAGTTGACCGGCAAAGAAGGCCGAGGTCTTCTCTTCGCGGTGGGAAAGCTCCGGCGCTGCATGGAGCATCTTGTAGGTCTCGACGAGCGAGTTAATCTCACCGTCGATCAGTGCGTCGAGCGATTGTGCGGGGGCTGTCACTGGTAATAAGCAGACATAGATGAGAACCAGCAGGTACGTTCTATTTCGCATTGGTTGCTCCTGCAGCAGACCTGGGTTGAACGAAATTCCATTATTTGCTCTGCTGAATAATCACTGCTTCGCTCTCGTCCCTCGATGATAGTTAGGGTAAGCGGGTTTGCGTGGCTCAGGGGCCGGGTTTTTACGCAATGCGTCCATGACGACTTCAACGGCCTTTTCGAGTTGCAAATCATGCCCCTGGCGCCATGCTTTCGGGTCCAGCTCGACCTCTATATCCGGTGCGACGCCGCTGTTTTCCACATCCCACTCACCCTCCTGGTTATAATCGCGCTCGGCAACACCAGAGGTGTTCGTCAGATTCCTCACGTCGCCTTTTTCGACCGGCACGGTCATGATCTCGATTCATTGCAGTAACTCCAATTAAGATAGCCTAATGCCGGAAAATTCGGAAAGCTTTCAGGGAGACGCTATTCTAGACTTACTCGCGAGGTAATGCACTAGTGCGCTATGTCGTGCCATGTCGTGCTGGAATAACACGATCCGATAAACCCGATCCACTAAATAACACGAAATAGCACTAATAGTATTTTGTGTTGGTTCGGGGAGTCTGGTAGATCGCAGTAATGAGCAAACATTTAAGAACTCAGGCGTCACTGTGCTTTGATATTGACTAGCTTGACTGCGAGCGTGCGAGCGGTGAAACTTGAGGTTATAATTGGTCAACAGATAGAAACCCGTGAAGAACAAGAGGAGCATGAATGCCTGAGGTCGAAAAGCGAGCCACCAACCCCAAGTTCACCGGCCGCATTTTATTTCTAACGGAAGATACGTCGCTTATTCGCCAACAACTCGAGGCCGAGGGCGCCGAGCGTGAGCGTCTCGAAGGCAAGCTGGCGGAGCGGTTAGCTAATGACGAACTGCCGTTGATGAGCAACATCTCGACGGACGAGATTACGCCGGGCTGGGTTTGTTTTTACTACGATGAAACATTGGGCCAATACGTTTACGTCGGTATGCGAGAGGGCGCGGTTCAGAAAGACGAGGTGAAGAATGGCGATTTCGCGGTAGTTGTTTCGGGACTGTCTAAAGGTTGTGGATCGTCGCGGGAGACAGCCCCCTACGCGGAGAAAGCTGCGGGCATTCAGCTCGTGATCGCCAAAAGCATTGAAAAGATTTACGGTCAGAATTCTCAGAACATCGGGCTGCTAACGTCCACCGATTTCACCCTTATCGAACGCATCCGTCGCGGCGAAGAGATTCCGTTAACCGAGTTCACCAAAGGGCTCGACCCAATCGCGCAGAAGATCGTCGAGCATGGCGGTCTCTTCAATTACAACAAGGCGCGCCTGGCCGGCGAAGTCTTGCCGCCGCCCATCGAAACCGGGAAGCGTCCGATGACCATGGTCGAAAAGATCATTGCACGGCATGCATTCGTGGGCGCCGGCAAAATCGGCGTCGAGGCGGTGAAACCCGGCAACGCGCTGTTTGCAGTTGCCGACGTGCGCTTTTCGCATGAGTACGTAACCCCGATGGCCGAATCGCTCTTCAAACAGGCGCTCGGAGACGACGCACGCGTTACCGAACCCGAAAGCGTCTACGCGTTTCGCGATCACCTGACTTTTCTCGGTCGCGTGATGCCGGAAGAGAAACGAAAGCTGGGGCTACTCGAGCGCGCCGACGGGCTGGCCATCACTCAGGAACGTTTTACCGAGAAGCAGGGCATACGCCTGTACGGCGAGAGTCCGGACGGCGGTTCGGAAGCAATTTGCCACAACGCCGTCGTTGAGGATCTTGCCTTGCCGGGTCAAATCGTCATCGGTACAGATTCGCACACGTGCATGGCGGGCGTTTTGGGTTGCTTCGCTTTCGGCGTCGGTTCCACGGATATGGCCAATGCCTGGTACACGAAAGACGTTCGCATCCGCGTGCCGGAAACCGTGCGCTACGTTCTAAAAGGGAAGAAGCGCGCCGACGTGGCAGCGAAGGACGTGATGCTGGTCATCCTCGCCAGTGAATACATGAAAACCAGCAAGGGCATCGGCAAAGTGCTGGAATTTACCGGAGAGGATCTAAAGAACTGGCCCATGGACGAGCGCGCCACACTCACGAACATGTCAGTCGAGGCAGGAGGCACGACCGGGATCATTGCACCAGACGAAGTTACCCTCGAATACATCGTGCGCACGCGCGGTCGGGACGCGGAGGATGTGCGCTCGGGGTTCACCTACAGTGATCCGGATGCCGAGTATGCGGCCGTCTTTGAAATTGACCTCGACGAGATTCGACCCATGGTGGCGCTGCCGGGCGATCCGCGAAATGGAATTCCCATCGATGAACTCGGTGAAGAAGTACTCATCGACGCCGCGTACGGTGGTTCGTGCACAGGCGGCAAGATGGCCGACATGGATATGTATGCTGAGGTCTTGCAAAATGCTCTGGCGCAAGGCAAACGCGTCGCGCCAGGGGTTCATCTTTATTTGCAGTTCGGGTCCCAGAAGATCAAACAATACGCCCGTGAGCGCGGGTATCTGGAGATCTTCGCAAAGGCAGGCGCCGAATTGATCGATCCCAGTTGCGGCGCCTGCATCAATGCCGGGCCCGGCGCTTCTCCGAATGCCGAAACCGTCACGGTCAGCGCGCAAAATCGCAATTTCCCGGGCCGGAGTGGCCCCGGCAAACTCTACCTTGCCTCACCCTACGTCGTGGCGGCATCGGCGATTGCCGGTAAGATCGTAGTTCCTTACGAGTTTTTACGAGAACCGGAACTGATTGAAGTTTAAATGCGACGCGATTGGTCTGCTGGTCGTTCTCCGCTCCGGGCAGTAAACTCTGTGCCACCATTGCTATTCATTGTCGACGAAGTCTTGCTTCATGTCCGAACGCATTTATCGCGATCCAGTTCACAACATTATCCGTCTTCGCACCGACACGGACGAAGGCGAGTTAATGATGCGGTTGATCGACGCGCCGGAGTTCCAGAGACTGCGACGAATCAAACAGCTCGGTCTTGGTCTCTATACCTACCAGGGTGCTGAGCATTCCCGCTTTACCCACTCGCTCGGCGCCTTCCACCTCATGACCCGCGTGCTGGATCGCCTCGGAGAGAAGTACCGGATCGATCCCAATGACCGTGCCGCCGCCCGAGCAGCCGCCCTGCTTCACGATATAGGTCACGGATCGTTTTCGCATGTCATGGAGAAGGTCCTTGGTTTTCATCATGAATCCTGGACGGTGCAGGTGGTCCTCAGCGAAGAAACTGAGATTGGTAAGCTGCTGCGCTCCCACTCATCCGATTTGACCACCAAGGTGGCGGCGATCATCGAAGGCAAGTTTCAACCGGCCGCCCTAGGCCAACTCGTTTCCTCCCAACTCGACGTCGATCGCATGGACTATCTACTGCGCGATTCATTGATGACCGGCGCCAAGTACGGCATCTACGATCTCGAATGGATTATTAATGCGCTGGCGATCGATGAGGAGGGTGATCGGATTTATGTCGCGGCGCGGGGACTGTACGCAGTGGAGGAGTACCTGCAAGCTCGTTACTACATGTTTCGCCAGGTCTATTTCCACCGCACGCTACGCTCGGCTGAAGCTGTATTACGTTCAACTTTGAGACGCGCTCTCAATCTGTTGGAGAGCGGCGAACCTGTTTGGTATGCGGCTGATACCGCTTTTGAGAAAGTCTTGCGAAAAGAACCTCTGACCGTCAGCGAACATCTTGAGGTGGACGATTCGGATGTTCTATTCCACGTCAAGCAATGGCAGCGCGCCTCAGATCCGATGCTCAATGATCTCAGCCGACGTTTCACCGGTCGCCGTCTCTTCAAGGCTTTAGACCTCGACCTGCCGGCCGCTGAGCAAGCGGACTTCCTTTCGGCGGCTCGTGAATGTGTCGCCCGCGCAGGTTTCGACCCGGAGTATTACTTCATCGAGGATCGCGCGACTGATGTCCCTTACTACAATTACTACACCGCCGAGGGTACCGAGCCAAAGACCCGGATTTATGTTGAGGACGGATACGCCCGTCCAGAGATCCGAGAGATTAGTGAAGTCAGCGAAGTGGTGCGTGGACTACAGCGTGGCTATGAATTGCACAGAGTCTGCTTCCCCGCGGAAGTAAAGAGTGATGTATATACCCTCTACCACAGCCGAGCCGCGAAAGGATGCTCGGTTTCAGTTCAGACAGGGCCGGATTTTGGAGACTAAGTCGTCGCTGCGTTGTGGAAGAGGCGCTGAAATGGGCCACAGATTTGCGCGAAATAGCACTTGAAATGATGAGCGCCGCGCCTTATGTTCTGAACCGTTGTCATCCGTTGCTATCAGTGACCGCTACTCCAAATCATTCGACCAGACAATTAAGCGGAAGATTCAGCATGTGTTCGAGACTCTGTTTTCTGATCGTATTTCTTATCTCTCCTATTTGGGCAAGCGGTTTTAGCCAGGCGCAAGAGCGTCGCGTACCCGTTGCGGTTTTGGGCTTCGGAGATACAGGGATTGGCCGCTTCGCGTCCGAAACCGTGGCCGCAAATCTGGAATCTGTTCCTGAGTTGCTCATCCTGGACCGCGATCAGGCGAGCACCGCTGCAAAAGGAGCGGGCTGCATCGCCTCGCTCAACATGTCGCTGCCGGAAGCGCGCACTCTCGGAGCTGCGATCGGATCTGATTACTACGTCCTCGGTGATGCCCAAACGTTACGGCGTTCACCTTCGGTTGGTCCTCCCTATTTCGAGTCGTACGCGTCGGTTTTTCTGGTGAGCTCCCGAAGTGGAAAACTTCTTATCTGGCAACGCCCCAGCTTCAGAGCTGCCACCGCGGTCGCCGCGGAAAAGTTACTAATCGCCGACCTTTCGACCGATGTTACTCGGAGCCGCAACCTCGTAGCCATTCGACAAGCGCAGGAGAACGAGCGGATGAGACGCGAAATGGCGATTGAGATTAGCGGCGCGCCCCTCATCCAGTCAGCTCCTGACGAGCACCACACTGCCCCAGCCGATGGGCTTCGCCTGCCACGCCCTTTCCGGCGCCTCAGTCCACCTTATCCGGAAACGGCGACTAACGCTGAAGTGGAAGCTATAGTCGATGTCCTGGTTGATCTCGATATCAAGGGAGAGGTCAGCAACGTTGAAATTGCGCGTTGGGCCGGTTTTGGCCTGGACGAGGCGACTATCGAAACCGTTCGTCAACTGCACTTTTTCCCGGCTATGCGATACGGCACCCCGATTCCGCTCCGCGTGCTATTGCGTTACAACTTCCGCAAGCCACCCAAATGACTAGACGCTTCGAGGAGGATTTGTGGCAATTCTTCATCCCTTCAGAGCTTTGCGTCCGCCACCTGAGCGGGCCAAACAAGTGTCCAGCGTTCCCTATGATGTCGTGAACACTGAAGAAGCGCGAAACCTGGCTGCTGACAATCCTTTGAGCTTTCTACATGTTTCGCGTCCGGAAATTGATCTGCCGCAAGGAACCTACATACATAGCGACGCGGTCTATCGCATGGCGGCGGCCAACTTTCAGAAATTGATTAGGGACTGTCCGCTGGTGAGTGAAGAACTTCCCAGTATCTATCTTTATCGATTAATTATGGGCGAGCACGAACAGATTGGCGTAGTGGCTTGCTGTTCCGTTAATGAGTATGACACGGCTGTAATTCGTAAGCATGAACGCACGCGCCGAGACAAAGAGGATGATCGTACCCGGCATATGCTCGTCTTGCGAGCACAGACCGGGCCCGTCTTTCTCACGTACCTCGCGCGCCCCGATATCGACACCATGGTAATGGAAACGATGATGGCCAACGCTCTCTTCGACTTCACGGCTGACGATCGTGTCCGGCATACAATCTGGCGCGTTCCTGATCCGGTGCGGTTCGTGCAGGCCTTTCGGGATGTCCCCTACCTTTACATTGCCGATGGCCATCACCGCGCGGCCAGCGCCAGCCGGGCACGTGCCGAATTGAAGGAACAGAGCTCCTCGCACACAGGCGACGAAGAATACAACTTCTTCCTGGCCGTAATTTTCCCGGACGATCAGGTGCAGATTCTTCCCTATAATCGCGTCGTGCGAGATTTGAATGGTAAATCAAAGGCTGAGTTTCTCTCCAATGTAAGAAGGGTTTTTGAAGTATCGGAGAACGGAGCCTCCGTACCTAAAGCGCCCGGTAACTGGAGCATGTATGTGGAAAACCAATGGTATGGTCTAAGCTTGCCTGCGAATGCTCTGAAACCGGTGGGCGCGGTGGCTTCCCTGGACGTCGCGCTGATTCAAGAACGATTGTTAGATCCGATCCTTGGGATAAAGGACGTGCGCACCGACAAACGAATCGACTTTGTTGGCGGCCTGCGGGGCGCGAAAGAACTTGAGCGCTTGGTCGACGAAGGAAAGGCCGCTGTCGCCTTTTCCTTGTATGCGACAAATGTCGCGGACCTTTTGCGCGTGTCTGACGCGGGCGAGATCATGCCGCCGAAGTCAACCTGGTTCGAGCCGAAGCTCCGGGATGGATTGTTGATACACACGATTTGATTTTAGATTTTAGATTATTTTAGATTTGTGATTTTTGATTTCCACATGCGAGGGCTGAGGTCTGAAGCATGGGCTGAGGCCTGAAATTCGACGAATCAAAAATCAGCAATCAAAAATCGAAAATGACATGAAGGTCTTAATCGCTGACAAGTTCGAACAGTCCGGGCTTGATGGTTTACAAGCCATCGGCTGTGAGATTTCGTTTCAGCCGGACCTGAAGGACAAAGCGCTGGTTGAGGCGATACGCAAGAACAACCCGGATGTGCTCGTGGTGCGCAGCACGAAGGTTACCGAAGCCATGCTGGCTGCCAGCCAAATTAAACTCGTGGTCCGAGCCGGAGCGGGCTTCAACACGATCGACGTGGCGGCGGCTTCAAGACGAGGGATCTACGTTTCGAACTGTCCAGGAAAGAATTCGATTGCCGTAGCGGAGTTGGCCTTCGCACTGATTCTGGCCCTCGATCGCCGCATCGCGGATAATGTGATTAGCTTGCGACGCGGTGAGTGGAACAAGAAGGAATTTTCCAGGGCGCGAGGTCTATACGGACGGACCCTCGGCCTGATTGGTCTCGGCAAGATCGGGCAGGAGATGATCCCGCGCGCGCGGGTCTTCGGTATGCCGGTTATCGCGTGGAGTCGGAGTCTAACTCCGGATCGGGCCGCGGGGATTGGAGTTGAATATCGAGCCCAGGCCGGAGACGTCGCGGGGGAAGCCGACGTGGTGAGCGTGCACCTGGCCCTGAATCCAAAGACCAAAGGTTTCATTGACGCTGAATTCTTTGCCGCGATGCGTGAAGGGGCTTACTTCGTCAACACCGCGCGGGGTGAAGTGGTGAATCAAGCGGCGCTGGTTGAAGCAATGAAGAGTCGCGGCTTGCGAGTAGGCCTGGACGTGTTCGCTAACGAGCCCACCTCCGCAACCGGCGAGTTCAGCGATCCCATTCGAGAGGAGCCAAGTCTCTACGGCACCCATCACATCGGTGCTTCAACCGATCAGGCGCAGGAGGCTATCGCCGCGGAGACAGTTCGCATCGTTAGGGAGTTCAAGGAGACGGGTAGGGTCCCGAACGTTGTAAATCTGGCTCGGCGAACGCCGGCGACTCACCGACTGGTGGTGCGTCATCTGGATCGTCCGGGAGTGTTGGCGGGCGTGCTCGACGCAATCAAGGCCGAACAGATCAACGTGCAGGAGATGGAGAATATTGTCTTCGAGGGAGCGGTAGCCGCTGTGGCCCGAATCAATCTTGATAACGCTCCGTCGCCGGAGACGCTCGAACGGTTGCGTGCCGAGGGCGGTGACATTCTTCAACTCGATCTACTTGAGGTGACGAGCTAGAATTATCAGATGACCTCAAATTGGTTGGATATCTGCAGAACACCGGCATTGATATTATTAACTTCAATCACATTAGATCCCTTGCCGGGGATGCCTAATCTTCGCCTGCTATGAACACAACCCTCATTACCGGCGCCTCGAGTGGCATCGGCGAAGCCTTTGCGCGAAGATTTGCAGCGCTGGGCCGCAACGTTCTCCTGGTGGCGAGGTCTGAAGACAAGCTTGTTTCATTGTGCAATGAAGTCGGTCGCATCAACCGCATCAGGGCCCAGTATGTGGCAATGGATCTTTCCAAACCGGGTTCGCCGGCGCGTTTGTTTGAGGAGACGGAAAAGCGTGGACTCGTCATCGACATGCTCATCAACAATGCCGGCTTTGGTTCAATGGGAGAATTCACCAGGCTTGATTTAGCCCGGGAACTGGGAATGATCGACTTGAATGTAAAGGCGTTGGTTGATTTGACCTATCAATTTCTGTTGCCGATGCGCACCCGTAAACAGGGAACCATTATCAACGTCGCTTCTACGGCGGGGTTTCAACCAGTACCCTTCATGGCGACGTATGCAGCCACTAAAGCGTTTGTGCTCTCCTTCTCCGAAGCTTTGTGGGAGGAGAATCGACCTCACGGAGTCCATGTAATGGCGCTTTGCCCGGGCGTGACCGAAACAAACTTTTTTGAGGCTGCTCAGATTCAAAAGCCTCCCATGCGCAAGGCCCAGACACCGGAAGACGTGGTTGACACGGCCTTGCGCGGGCTGGCGCGCCGCAAGAGTCACATGGTTTCAGGCTGGACAAATCTGCTGATGATCGAATCGGAGCGGCTGGTGCCCCGTTCCTTCGTCGCCAGGATGGCTGGGCGAGTTCTACGGCCGCACGTTGGCGACGGAAACAGGGAACCTGCACGCCCGAAGGAGTAGAGACGGTAATGGTACGCAAAGCCATATTTCCTTAGGTGGAGGAAGAATGACTGAACGGATTTTTAACTTCAGTGCCGGCCCGGCAGTATTGCCGTTGCCGGTTTTGCAAGAGGCGCAGCGCGATATGTTGGCCCTTCCCGGAGTAGGCATGTCAGTGATGGAAATAAGTCATCGATCCAAAACCTTTGACGAGATTTTCAGTCGCGCCGAATCCGGCATCAGAGATCTACTGGGCGTGCCGGATAACTATCACGTCCTTTTTCTTCAAGGTGGCGCGAGCCTGCAGTTTTCCATGGTGGCTATGAATCTTCTACCGGAACACGGCAGCGCTGACTACGTCATCACGGGCAGTTGGGGCAAGAAGGCTCTGAAAGAAGCCAAGCGCTCGGGTTCCGCGATAGTCGCGGCTACTATGACAGATGGCGGGTTCACCAGGGTTCCCACCGCTAACGAGCTGGCTCTGGATCCAAACGCAGCCTACGTTCACATCACTACCAATGAAACCATTGAAGGCGTGGAATGGAAACAAGAGCCAGTTGTGGGCGATGTTCCACTCGTGGCTGATGCTTCGTCCGACATTCTGTCGCACGCAATCCCGGTGGAGAAATACGGCCTGATCTACGCGGGTGCGCAGAAGAACATGGGACCCAGTGGAGTCACACTCGTAATACTTCACGACGATCTTCTGAAGCGAATTCCCGAAGGACTCCACACGATGCTCGACTACCGCACACACGTGGAGAACAAATCGCTCTACAACACCCCGAACACCTGGGGCGTTTATATTCTCAGCCTCGTCTGCAAGTGGGTGACGGACAAAGGCGGCCTCTCAGCAATGCAACGAGAGAACGAAGAGAAGGCCCAGCTTCTCTACGATGCGATCGACTCGACCGACTTTTACCGGGGACATGCCGATCCCGACTCTCGCTCGTTGATGAACATTACCTACCGACTGCCGTCCGAGGAACTCGAGAAGAAGTTTACCTCCGAAGCCACGGCCCAGGGCCTGGATGGATTGAAAGGACACCGTTCAGTGGGCGGGGTCCGAGCGTCCATCTACAATGCTTTCCCGCGAGAAGGCGTCGAGGCGCTGGTTGCATTTATGAAAGAGTTTGAGCGAAAGAACGGCTGAAGGACTCGCCTTAGGCTCAGTGTAACAAATCTTACTCACAAGAAAAAACATGGAACTACGCTTGCCACTGATAAAATCCGAATGACAAATGCCAACCAGCAGTCCCAGCGCATGGACTAAGTTACAGAACCGAGAGCGGTAGCGACCGGATCCTACACTCAATCTTGTTTTTGGCTTCGGAAGTTGGCGCCATGGTCACACGCAGGTTGAGCTTATGATCCGGTCGCTACCGCTCTCGGTTCTGTATTGAGCAAGCCGCACTCATTAGACTTTCTTCCTGGCCTCGACGGATTTGTCAGCTCACTCTAGAGGCAAGACACTAGGGCGGGGGCAAGAACCTTCATGGATCGGCAAGACTCTTCTTCCGACAGTGAGTTTGTGACCTTACGCGTTAACGCTGCTGACACCGGCTCGCGGCTGGACACTTATCTTGCCAGTCACATCGAAGGCTGGAGCCGTGCCCGACTGCAACAATTGATTGCAGACGCAGAGGTCCTG
>JALZJF010000109.1 GCA_030859905.1 Acidobacteriota bacterium | reverse complement strand
CACTCGGCATCACTTCAGCTCTTGCCGCGCTGTAGCTCCTCTGCTTGTCTGTGATTATCACGCGCGGGACATACCTTAGTCCTTTTAGAAGCTTGCGGAAGAATTTCTTAGCTGCCTTCTTACTCTGCTGCTCTGGACCAGGATGTCCAATACGTCGCCATCCTGGTCCACTGCACGCCAGAGGTAATGGAGGCGCCCGTTGATTTTTAGGAACACCTCATCCAAATGCCAGCGATCGCCAGGCCGACTTCCTCCAGTTCTGCAACCAATCGCCCAATAGCGCGCACGCCTTCCAGGCAAGCCTGGTATGCGTCTACCGCGCGCTCTCGGCCCAGAGTATCGACCAGATCAGTAAGATGAGTATCGACTTCATACTGGAGCAGGGCGGTCGACGCGGACGTGGACCCATGTCCCGGATAGCGGCGATCGATGACAATCACGGACAGTCCTGCGGCGGTGAGGGCGTCAGCGATCAGGGCGCCGTCTGTTTCCGCGCATTGAGATGGAGCCGGCATACGCCTGGGCTGGAACTTTCGGCGAGACCAAGGACGGCCTGGCATATATCGGCGCGCATCCGGACGGTGATGCGCGGGTACACTACGCCCTGGGATATGGCGGCAACGGAATCACTTTCGGCGCCATTGCCGCGGAAGTGCTGACAGCGCTCGTACTTAAGAAGCCGCACCGCTATCGTGACACCTTTGCTTTTGATCGCTGAACCCACGGTGCGCAGACTTTCATGCTGACGGCTTGTCAGGAAAAACATGTCGATACTTATTCCGGGCCCTTTCCCTCCGCGAGCAGCCGTCCGAGTCAACATCCAGGACACGCTTCACTGCAGCAACGCGATTTGTGTAGTGACGTTAGCAAGCTAACGTCACTTCGCGCGTACCTCTGTTAGAATTACCCCTCTTCAACACACAGGGCCGAGGTGAAAATGCGTCAGCCTGAAGATTAAGTTTAGAGTTCATTAGCTTTGAGGGTGCTTCTCGCGCGACCGGGCACGCAAGAGATGAACTCTAATATCGAAAGCGGACTGACTATTCGAAGCGAATATGAATCGTTGTTGTCGAGCGTGCGCGAAATCTTAAGAGTTACGTCGAGACCCTCGAGGTATGAAAAAGTTCCCGGCTGAATTTCCCAAAGGCGACCATCAGAATTGCCAGACGCTGACCGACCTGGTGCTGGAACACCTCCCTCGCGACGGCTCACACGGGCGCGCCCGCCGTTTTGCTAAGGGGGCGGAAGTGTGGCGACCGGACGACCGCGCGGACAGCATCTTCTTTCTGCTCGATGGCCAAGTGGCGGTGATAGTCGGCGACGTGGAGGGCAAAGAAGTTGTCTTGCGCGTGGTCAAGGCGGGCGAGCCGTTCGGGGAGTTGTGTTTCTGCGGCGGCCCGTCCGAGGAGCGACAAACTACGGTGCGAACTGTCAAAGCAAGCGAGGCTGTCGAGATTAAGCTGGGCATATTCATGGACTACTTACAGGAACACCGCGACGTACTGGCGGCTTTCGTCTTCACATTCTGCATCCGGCTCGCCGACGCCGAGCGCCGCATTGAGGTCCTCGCGCACCGTGGCGCGACAGAGCGACTGGGCCGGCTGTTGCTGCATCTGGCGACCTCACGCGGGACAGCGAACGCGGGCCGAACTGGTGAGGTTGTGCTGTCTCTGAGTCATGACGAGTTGGCGCAAATGGCGGCGATGAGTCGACCGCATATCACGGTGACGATGGGCAAGCTGCGCCAACGCGGGCTGGTGAGCTACGAGCGCCACCGCCCGTTGGTCGTCGACGTGCTTGCGCTCACGGATTTCTTGAACAGTCCGCTTGCAGCCATCCAATTAAGGAAAAGGAAATGATGCGTCTAGATTTGAGTCTGGTCGAGGTGTTCTGCTGCGTTTACGAGGAGGGTAACATCTCGAAGGCGGCTGTGAAGCTGCGCGTCTCGCAGCCAACCGTAAGCGGCCACATCAAGAATTTAGAAACTTACATTGGCACGAAGCTGTTCGACCGACTGCCGCGGCGACTCGCGCCGACCAGGGCCGCCCAGCTGCTGTACCGGCGCGGCCACGCCATCCTCAAGGAGAAGAAAGCGGCCATGCAGGATTTGGAACGATTCCTCCACCGTATCGAGGGCCGTCTCGTCATCGCCGGCAGCAACATCCCCGGCGAATATATCCTGCCTCAGATGGTTGCCGATTTTTACACGCAGTTTCCCGCTGTAAGGATAGAATTGCGAATTTCCGATCCTAAAGTAGTGTGTAACGAGGTCTTGAGCGGTGAAGCCGAGCTCGGATTTTCCTGCTCGAAGATTGATACGATCGGGCTCGAGTTCCGACCCTTCGCCTCGGGCGGGCTGGCGCTGGTTGTTCCAAATAATGGAGAGTGGAAGAGAGCCCGGAGTGTCACGCCGGAACGTCTAGCGGCCGAGCCGTTCCTCGCCCGCGAACTGGGGTCCGGCATGAGGACGGCGGTCGAAGAGAAGCTTGGGCGCACACTTGACGAGTTCAACGTAGTTGCTACTTTCGGCTCCAACGGCGCCGTCAAGGAAGCGCTCAAGGCCGGGATGGGGGTGGCCGTGGTTTCCCTGTTGTCGGTCAAAGATGAACTCGCCAGCGGCGAAATGAAGACAGTGGAGATTGAAGGCATCGAGAGTAGTCTGTCGGACTTCTACACCGTCACTAACAAGAAGTTAACACTCTCACCAGTCGCAGAAACATTTCTCGCTTGCGCGCTCGAACCTCCTCGAGATGTCGGGATAGAACTATCCGCATAGATTTCGTCCGCCAATCTATTTCTTTTCTGTGGCAGAACGGCTTCTCCCCGTGTCAAAGATTCGCGATGGTTTATGGCCTTGTCCATCGGAAATAAGTATTAGACCTCGAATTGCCGCCCGGATAAACTCCCCGACACATCACTGAATCCGTTAGCTGGAAAAAAAGCGCCTCTTGGGAGGATAAACTCAGGGCTTCGGATTATAGAGTTTAGCGCACCCCTCTTATCCCCCTCGTGGTTTTTGTCAATTAGTCGGAAGAAGTGTGCGGGTCCGCTTCAGGTATCTGAAGAATGGTGTTCTCCATCTCCGCCGGCCGGAAAGAAGAAAAGGACTAACTGAGATGATAAAGAAAACTACAAAAACCTTGAAGTCAAATTTCTTGCGAGCGATGCCGGTGCTAGTCACGGTAATCCTTGTACAAATCACCATTTCTGTCATGAGCATTGGGGTGTTCGCCAAAACGGACAACCCAAAGGCGCAAAAAAACCGCGCCGGTGCGGTCTTCGCAATGACCAATGAAACCGCCGGCAATGAAATAGTCGTCTACAGCCGTGCAAGCGACGGCACGTTGACGAGGCTCAACAACCGGGAACGCACGCGCGGCCTTGGCATCGGGGTTGATACGGATACGCAGGGACCGTTGCGACTCAGTCCAGACAATCGTTTCCTCTATGCGGTCAATCCCGGCAGCGACAATATCACCGTGTTTGAAGTGAATGGAACTCGCCTCAGATTTCTTCAGATCATAGACGCCGGCGACCAGCCGTTGAGTCTGACCATTTTCGGTGATCTACTCTATTCCTTAGACGGCTCGGTCGCCGGCAACGGAATACGCGGTTTTAGACGCAGCGGTGACGGAACTTTAACGGAATTGCCTGATTCGTTCAGGATGCTGAGTTCACCGATCGCGGTACCCGGTGAAATCAGGTTCAGTCCGGACGGCGGTACTATTCTTGTCACGCATAAAACGACAAATGTTTTGTTGACGCCGCAGAACGCCATCGACGCCTTCGCGATTGGACCCGACGGCTACGCGAGCGCCACGCCAATCAGAAATGCTTCGTTCGGACTTCGTCCGTTCAGTTTGAACTTCCGCGACAGCGACAGCAAATTAGTGGTAGTCGAAGCTTTTAATGCCGCTCCGAATCTTTCTGCCACGTCGTCGTACCAGTTTAATCTCGACGGTACAATTACGGTCATCAGCGGGTCGGTTCCGAACATGCAGACGGACGTTTGTTGGGTGATAGTCACAAACGACGGGCGCTTCGTCTATACCTCGAACTTTGGCAGCGGAACGATTTCCAGCTACAGCCTCAGTGCCGCGGGAACGCTCACGCTACTCAACGGCGCGGCCGCGTCGTTTGGAAATACGACCCAGCCAGTGGATCTCGATCTTAGCGCTAATGGACGCTTCCTTTACCAACTTCTCCGAGGAGCCGGCGCAGTAGCCGCCCTGCGGGTAGAGGACAATGGAAGCCTAACGCTTTTGGAGACGATCACCGGCGGCCTCCCGGTTAACGACGGAGCCTCCGGTCTCGCTGCTTACTAAATCGATCTGGTGTGAATAGGACTATGCATAAAACAGTTCGCCACGAAACCCACGAACAGACACTAACGACTGGGGTGATTAGTGCAGACGTAAGGCAGGAGGACCGCCCCTCAGACTTACTCATCAAACGACGGCGCGCCCAGCCCAGAGGCTGTGGAAGCGATCCTTAGGCGACAGACGCTGCGTAGCTGTGAAAAGGAAACTAAAGTTATGTTTTTTAAATCGGCCTTTATCGATTCGTCTCTCAGGCATCTGCTCGCACTCTGCGCTGGCGCCGCAGTGCTGGCTGGCACTGCTTGCAATCGTGGCAAGGAGACCACAACGAGTAAGGTGCCGCACGCTGCTTCCGATGGTCCGGGTATCACTCAGAATCCGCACCCACATCAGACAGGGAACCCCATATCTGGCCGCGATGTGTTCAGGTTCGAAACCTTCGGCAATGAAGGGTTTTGGACTGATGCGGCGCGCTTGCCGAAAGGAATGATGGACGCGAAGTTTACTCCCAAACAAGCACTAGAAGCCGGGTTACAAGTTGATGTGGAAGCGATTGATCCCGCCATGCGAAAAGTGATGGAAGCGGAACTGAAAACCGATATGTCTCCGCAGAGCGCGCCGACGCTCAACGATCCAAAGACGACCGTGGCGCTGGTTAACGCCAACGCGGTCGTCGGCATCGTCCCGAAGGACAGCAACGGGGATGGCAAACTGGACATCATGAACGGCGACAAGGTCGGCATCGCCTGCACAATCTGCCACACCATCACAGACAAATCTGTTTTCGACATGCCAAAGGGAGGCTCCATCGGGCGTCGCGTTGATGGTCCTGCCGCGCTGACCTTAAATGTTGGCAAGTTAATGGCGATGGCAGCCAACTCGAGAGCGCTTTACCCGAATCTTCAACAAACGTTCTTAGGAGTAAGCATAGGGAGAGCCCCTTCCGGCTTAGGCCCTGACTCCACAGAAGCCGAGGTCGATGCTTACCTGAGTAACCCCGCCTTTTACCCGGTGGGCACCTTCGACGAGACTCAGGATGGAATTGGCAATCCTGTCAAGAACACACCCTTATTCCGTCAAGACCTGGCCGCGCCTTATGGAAGTGCCGGTGAATTTAGCAAGCTGGACGACATCGGGAACAGCTCCTATACGACCAACCTCGATCCGACGACGCTGCTCACGCCCGAGGGGAGGCAGTTTTTGGAGATCAAAGCGGGGCCCGCCGGAAAACAGTTGGCAAATGAGTACGCCAAGATTTTGCAGGACACGGGCGTGACCGGCTTCCCCTTCGTTAAAGCGCAGATGACCGGCAAGGTTGGCGACCCGGCGAGCATCGTTGGTCGGCGAGTGGATAATCAGAAACTGCTCGACATGAATGCTTACCTGGATCAGTTACCGGCGCCGGCGGGAGCAAAAGTGAACGCCGAGATGGCTGCCCGCGGACGTGAAGTCTTCCGCGCCAACTGTACGCAGTGCCACAACGTCGATCAGAGCAAGTTTGTACCGCCCATGCTAGTTGAGATGAAAACCATATGGCCGGGATACACGCCCATTCCTGTCGGCAAGCGTGGCGATCCCAAACTGAGCACGATCCAGAACTCAGCGGGCATTTTCGACGACAAGATGATCGTAGTCGATGCCAGCGACCGTGGCGAGAAGCGCGGCAATGCCATGCCTTTGTTGCTTGATTTGGCTCGGACGAACATCTTTCTGCACGACGGTTCGGTGTCGAGCTTAGACAACCTGCTGGATCCAATGCGTGGCGATAATGCTCCGCATCCGTTTTATCTTGCAGATGCTTCACAGCGCGCAGACATGGTGGAGTTCCTGCGTAGCCTGGACACCACGTCCTCAAACAGAGCGACTAGATCAACGGTGCGCCCGCAGCCAGAGAAGCACGAGTCTCTCCCACTATGGGCAGGCTTTTTCGTTGCTGCAGCCGGGATTGTCTGGCTGAATGCAAAGAAGTAGTGACGAGCTGTAGCGGATTCTCAATCCTCTTAAGGAAGCATCAGTCGATTCTGGAGCGAGTTGTAATTCTTAGACACAACTGCTGTTGGAATGACACAACCTAACCGCCGTTCGGAATACGGCAGCGGCAAGCATCAAAAATTGGGAGGCAGCTGTGAAGACAGAACAACGGAACGAATTGCTTTACCAGGCGCTAGAGACTGAGTTAGGCGGAGTACAGGTCTACACCACCGCCTTGGGCTGCGCTGTGAACGAGGAACTCAAGAAGGAGTGGCAGGAGTATCTGGACCAGACTCAGAACCATGTCGAGATAGTCCGCGGCATCTTCGAAAAAAGACTGGACTTAATCCAGAAACCGATACACCTGGGCGAAGAGTGGTGCGGCACATCGGCGAGTCTTTGGTGAAGGCCATGGAAATGGCCAAGAGTGCAGGCAAGCCGGAGGCGGCGCAGTTAGTCGCAGCGGAATGTGTGGTGCTCGCAGAAACTAAAGATCACTTGAACTGGGAACTCATCGGCGAGGTTGCAAAGAAGCTCAAGGGTGAGGAGGGCAAGGTTTTGCAAGAAGCCTATGACGAAGTCGAGGGAGAGGAGGACGAGCATGTCTACCACACCACTGGCTGGACGCGTGAACTCTGGATCGACTCACTGGGAATGCCTGCGGTGCTTCCGCCGCCGGAAGAAGAGAAAGATGTAAAGACCGCTATCGGTGCTGCTCGCGCCAAGCAGGCGAGAGGGAGCATGTTGTAGTCCTCGAGTGATTCGGTCCATGCGCAAGAACGATAATCTATGCTGAATTCAGTGACTGGAGACAAAATGAAAACCGCTGATGAACGAATGGACCCCGGCGAAGGCTCCGATTTGGGGCG
>JALZJF010000084.1 GCA_030859905.1 Acidobacteriota bacterium | reverse complement strand
TGTCGCAACGAATCAGGATCTGCATCGGATGCTCTTCCATCTCATCGCGCACGCCATGAATGTTTCCTTCCGCCACGACGTAGCCGTTGTTAACCAGCACCACGCGGTCAGACATCATGTCAACTTCTGGAGAATATGACTGGAGATGATCAGATGCAGACCGTCAGCAGCCAGCTTCCGAAAAAGTGCAATGGTTTCGGCCCGCACCATCGGGTCCAGCCCGTTTAGCGGTTCGTCAAGAATCAGCACCGCCGGCTGGTGAGCAATTGCCTGGGCCAGCCTGATAATGCGCCGTCGGCTTCACTGCCAGCCGGATCATAATCTCAGCAATGGACCGGGCAAGCTGTGTATAGCGATGGGATCGACCGCAAACTCGACCGCGCAGACTTGTTGGGAAACGACGTCTGGCTCGAAGCATGTGAAAAGATTCCTCGTCGCAAGATCGCCTCCGGGCCACGCATCGGCATCGACTATGCGAAAGAGTGGGTGGATAAACAGTGGCGATTCTGGGTTAAAGACAATCCATTCGTTAGCAGGTAGCCACCGCGACTGATAAAAACGATCCACGAAATCACACGAACCAGCACGAAAACTGTTCGTGCCATTTGGTGTAGTTTCGTGGATCGTTCTGTGTCAGTCCTATTCACACGTCGAGTAAATTTGCTCAATAGCCCACAGCCCGTTTATCTTTGGTTGTCAAACAGGACATTCCTTTTGAAAGGCATCAAACATGAAAAATCTCTTGTGCCTCGCGCGATTTGCGCTCTCTTCTTAAGCTCCTGCACTCAGCAGTCTCCGACATCAATCAACCAGGCAAGCGGTGACGATAGCTTCAAGAAAAATACACGATGAATATGTCGTGGAGTTTCTCCGTCGCAATCCCACGGTCAACACCTATCTGGGCGGCGCGGGGCTCGATCCAAAACTACGCGATGTCGATGGAAGTCTACGCGATCATTCGGCGGCGGCTTTGCAGGATGAAGATCGCTGGCTGACGAACACAAAGCAGTCCATGGAGGCGATTTCGGAACGGCCTCGACACTTCCGAAGCTAACGCGAAGTATTTTGAAGAGACTCTACCAAAGCTTGCCGAAGAGCGTGTCGCCGGGCCGCAGCGTGATCAGCTGCTGACGCAGGTGCGCGACGGATCGAAGCAGGCAGCCGCCGCCTTCCGTGGTTTGCGCGACTTCGTGGCCAACACTTTCTTCGACGATCCGACGAAGAAAGATATTTCAGGTCTTAAGCCCGATTTTCGTTCAGATCGCTACGCCATGGGAGAGGAAGAATATAACTGGGCAGTCAGGAACAATCTGCGCGTCAACAAGACCGCGGCGCAACGGGACACGATTGGCACTACAAGGTCATGACTCAGAATCGCGCCAGCATCGCCGGAGTTCGCTGGCTGACACCAGGAGCAGTGGAGGATTCTTCGTCCATGTGGGAAGACTCGATGGCCGCTGAAGGCTGGGCTCTCTACGCGGAAGCTCTAATGGGCGAACCGCAGCCCGGCGCGCCCGAAGGCTTCTACACCCCGGAAGAACGGCTTTATCAACTTCAGGGCAAGCTCTATCGCGATTTGTGCGTGCGGGTCGATACCGGAATTCATACTAACCGCATGACCTATGCGGAGGCGGTGGATTTATTTTCTGAGATAGTAGATTTTCTACCGGGCAAATGCAGCGACACGGCGGCAGTAAAGAGTGAAGCCAAACAGGCGAGCTGCGGCTCGGCTGAACGCGCTATCTTCCGCTATTCGAAATGGCCCACCCAAGCCATCACCTATCGGCTCGGCAAGGATGAAATCTTTGCCCTGCGCAAGAAAGCCGCTGCCCTTATGGGCGATCGCTTCTCACCAAAGACATTTCACCTGCTCTTCATGAAACAGGGCACGATTCCCTCCGGCTACTTCCGTGACGAGCTGCTGCGCGAGATCAAGGGGCAGTAGGCGACTCGGTGAGCAGAAGCAAACACTCTCCATCTCTGAGAGTCTTGTTTGACACTGGGTGGTTTGATTGTGTCGGATGTTAAGGAGATCACCATTAAGTGCTGCTCGGCTGCTGCTCACGGGTTGCGCAGACGAAAACGCCTCGCCAGAAATTTCTTTGCGGTTGCTATGCTGCCGGGCTTGGTTGTTATTGAAAAGATAGCTAAGCGCGGGGAACAATCCCACCCCAAACGAAGCCCTCGACAGCGGGCGACAGAGGCATTAACAATCAGACTCTGTCGCTATCTTCGATAGCTCAAATATCTCTTTATCAACCTAACCCCGCGCTCACGCACGGGGCTTTATGCTTACGCCCGCATTCGCGGGCTTAAAGCCAACATGAATGACTCCTTTCACTTACTTCAACCCGACGCGCCTGACCAATTCATCAAAGCGCGGGTCGCCGCGCAGCGAATCAAGGCGTGGGTCCGCTTGAAGATAAGCCATCCACAACTCTCGCTCCTGATATGATTTTTCCAGATATTCAAACGCTTTATCCTTATCCCCTATCTGGGCATTTATACACGCGCTAAAAAAAGAATGAGCCAGGTTGTATTCATAAAGCCATTTGGCACGCTCGCGCAAAACTCCCTGCCAACCCGATGTTTGATATGCGGTCTTATAAAGCTGTCTGGTTTTTTCGTCTGTTTTCGCTAATGCTTGAAATCTCATGAGCCGTTCAAACGCTTCCGAGTTATTGCCCTGCATTTCTAATCCGCCAACATACCAAAAGATGCCGACGGCGCCGTTCGGATTCATGGCAGCGAGTCTTTCTAATTGCTGGTCAGCCTCGTCATAGCGGCGGGCATAAGTCAAAACAATCTTATATATCACTTGATGATAAAACGCTGCTGGGTCGAGGTCGATGGCGGTCTTAATTTCCGTAATCGCCTCGTCAAAACGTCCGCCCGGACCCATCAGAAAACGCGCATAAATATTATGTGCCTGCGGAGAATCGGGCTTTAACTCGATGGCGCGTTTACACGACGCTTCCGCCCCGGCAAAATCATATTCGTAATACATTTTGTTTTCGCATAACACGCTATACGCTTCTGACAAATTCTGATCCAGCTCCAGCGCCTTATTGATTGCCTCCATCGATTTTTGGTGCTCCTCGTGGACGTTAGCATCTCTGCTCCCAAAATTGGAAAATGAGCGGTGGGCGTGAGCCTTGCCCGCCCACGCCCGCGCATAATTCGGATCAAGCCGGATAGCTTGCTCAAAAGCCTCCACCGCCTTCCGTCCATCCGATGTGGTTCTCTTGTCATTCAAATACATCCCTTGCGGATAGAGCCGATACGCTTCTTCATTGGTCGTCCCGCGCTTTACCGTCGCACTGCTTGAGGTGATGGCGAATCGCGCCGACAAAATATTTCCGATTTCGCCCGCGATTGCGTCCTGCATCGCAAAGACATTCGCCGCATCCTTTTCGCTTTTATAAGTTTCTTCAATCTGTCCGCTCACCACATTAATAAGCTGTGATGTAACGCGGATTTTCCCGCCCGCCAATTGATAATTCGACGCAAGAACGTAATCAACCTGCTGTTCTTCTCCCGCCGCAATCGGGTCTTGCCCGACGTCGGCATATTTACGAGTCGCGCTCAAAGGTCGGACGACGAATCCTTTCATCGAACTCAGTTTGTAAATCAAAGAATCGGCAATCCCGACCTCGTAAAGTTCATCGCGGTTTGCCGCGCCGATAGGTTTTAACGGCAAAACGGCAATTGATTTTTTGCCGTCCGCGCGCGAAGACGTTTTTCCCACGTATAAAAAATAATAGCCAAGCCCGATTGCGCCAACGAGCAATACGACAAGCGCAAATGCGGCAAGCAATTTATCTCGTTTAACCCGTTGCGAAAAACTGCGCGACGTTTCGGCGGTTTGCTTGTTCGCGTCACCCGTTGCCGCTTGCAAAACGACTGGCGCGGTTTCAGTCTCCGCCGCCGACTCGCCTGTTGCCATACTTCGCGCGGCCTCGCTCCGTACCGGCGCGCCGGCACGTTCTAGAACCGTCTCAAACTCCAAACGCTGCTTCAAACTCTTCAGATCAAGCGCCAACTCTTTGCTCGACTGATACCGCTCTTCCTGGTCCTTCCTGAGCGCCTTCGTCACGATCCGCTCTAGCTCCGCCGGCACGTCCGGTGCATGTTTACTTAAGACGGGCGGTTCTGTCTTTAGGATCGCCGCGATCACGTCACTCGCAGTCTCGCCCGCGAACGGTTGAAGCCCCGAAACCATTTCATAGAGGACAATGCCTAAACTCCAGATGTCCGTGCGCCCATCGACTCCTAGCCCGCGGGCCTGTTCTGGCGACATATAGCTAACCGTCCCCATCACCACGCCTGCGTCGGTCTTGACCAACGCCTGGGTAGGCGCTGTGGAATCGCCTAGTTGTTGGGGGTCCGTGTCCATCAGTTTAGCCAGCCCGAAATCGAGCACCTTCACGACGCGGTCGTCGCGCCTCACCATGATGTTGTCCGGCTTGATGTCGCGATGAACGATTCCCGCCTTATGCGCGGTGACCAGCGCCGACGCAACCTGGATCGCCACATCGATCGACGCGCGCAAGCTGAGACGCGAGCGCGAGAGCGACGCACGCAGGGTCTCACCGTCGATAAACTCGGTGGCGACGAAGTGCGAGGAGTTTGACTGACCGATTTCGTGAATGGTGACGATGTTGGGGTGGTTCAGAGCCGACGCTGCGCGCGCTTCCTGCTCGAAGCGGCGCACGCGCGCAGCGTCAACTGTGAATTGCTCAGGGAGTAGCTTGAGCGCGATCCGGCGACCCAGTTTCAGATCCTGAGCCAAATACACTTCGCCCATGCCACCCGCACCTAGCAAGGCCGTAATCGTATAGTGGCCGATCTGTTGACCTGGGCTCAGCCTGGTTTGAGCACCGGAGAGCAACTCCGCCGCGATATCGTCTGCTGGCTTGTCGATGAAACTGCCTGACTGTTCGTGAGACTCGATAAG
>JALZJF010000082.1 GCA_030859905.1 Acidobacteriota bacterium | reverse complement strand
GTTGCGATGTATATTGTGGGGCAAGAGAGACGGTTGGTGAATCCATCGTCTCAAGTGGTTGCTGGGGTGAGGACAGTGACCACGAATATGGATGGGCGCGACGCACTCCCACGTATGTCGCGCCCATCCGCTTTTTTTGGGCGAGCCTTCCGACTTTCATCATTTCCAATTGCCGATTGCCGATTGCCGATTGCCGATTGCCGATTACGAGTTTACGGAAGATGAAGCTGGAAAGTTAGAATGAAACCGTGAATAATTCGAATCGGCAATCGGCAATTGGAAATCGGAAATGTCTTCATGTGCGGTTGGCCGCGGCAAAGCACCGACACGAGATCAAAATCGGGCGTAGAACTCTGCCGGAATTAGGCGACCTGATTCGTAAATGTTTGCCGCATGAAGCACGCCGCATTGCCGTTATCTCAAACAAGAAAGTTTTCAGTTTATACGGCGGGCAAACACTTAAGAGCTTACGTGCCGCACAGTATATTGTTTCCCACTGGTTGATGGGCGATGGAGAGAGGTACAAGTCACTGGCCACCCTCCAGAAAGCGCTTTATTTTCTCAGTGGGTCCGGACTTGAGCGAACTGATGCGGTGGTGGCTTTGGGCGGGGGAGTGGTTGGCGATTTGGCGGGCTTTGCCGCCGCTACTTACCTGCGGGGAGTCCCCATCTTTCAGTTACCCACGACGCTTATCGCCCAGATTGATTCCTCAGTTGGCGGCAAGACGGGGGTTAATTTGCCCCATGGCAAAAACCTGGTGGGCGCGTTTCATCAACCTTGCGGAGTCTTGATCGATACGGAAACGTTAACAACTCTAGACCGGCGCGATCTTGTTTCCGGATGGTGCGAGAGTATCAAGCAGGGCGCTGTCGGTAACCGAATTCTCTTCAAACAAACCCGAGATTATCTGGAGACGGTTAACACGAATCCGGAAGCCTTTGTTTCGCCGGCACTGGAAAAGCTCATCCGATCTCAATGTGCTTTCAAAGCTGCGATCATCAGCGGCGATGAACGCGAAGCGCCTGAGCGCATGGATCATCTTTCGCGGCGAGTCTTGAACTTCGGACACACGGTTGGTCACGCCCTGGAAAGCATTACGAAATATCGACGCTTTCGTCACGGAGAAGCGGTGGGTTACGGCATGCTCGTGGCGGGACAGATGTCGAAAGATTTGGGCTTGCTTGCTACATCCGAGTTAGAGTTATTACAAGATACGGTCCGGTTGGCCGGATCATTGCCCGCAGCAAGTAACCTGGATGAAGGCGCAATCATGCGCGCAATTCTCCGCGACAAAAAAAGCGTGGATGCTCGTATCAGGTGGGTTCTGCTGGAACGAATAGGACACGCTCGTATAGTTGATGGTAAAGAGATAACGCCACGACTTTTGCGAGGTTCGATCAGAGCTGGTCTCAAGAAGAGCTTTTAAGAATTGATTAAGGAGCGTGTATGACTGATTTTGCTAGATCAAGTGAGCGAGGAGGCGCCCGGTTGAATTTTCTGATCGTGATGGTAATTCTCGCCGCAGTGGCGTGCGCTGGCTATTTTTTCGTACCGGTCAAGTGGGATGCTTCTCGTTATAAGGACCACATGCAGACCACCGTGGATAAAGCCGCTGCGCTGGCGTACTCGCCTGCGTGGGTAACGGATCAATTGACAAAGAGTGGCCCTGAGTACAACGTACCGCCGGAGGCGGTAATCACGCCGGCGCAGGAGAATGACCGCATGCAGGTGAGAGTGCAGTTTAGCAAACCAATTGAATTTCCCGGTTACACCTACGTGTACGAATTTGATCACACGGCTCGGAGCGCCCAGTTCCTGGGCATGCCTAAGAGAAAATGAGAAAGCGCGGGAAGTGACCTCCTGCGCCCGCGAACTGAGGACTATCCGCAGATTACGCAGATAAGATTAACGATCCACGAAATCACGCGAACTAACCCGAACTCCTTGGTTCTTTTTGCAGCATTTCGTGGATTGTTTCCTTTTTGTTACTGCTAAACTCTTGTATGTGAAATCTGCGTAATCTGCGGATAGTTGTTGGCTCGACTACCGTTGAGCGCCGTCGAGAAATGCTTTGAGTTTGCGAGAACGTGAGGGATGGCGAAGCTTGCGCAGGGCCTTGGCTTCGATCTGGCGAATACGCTCGCGAGTGACTGCGAAGTGTTGGCCCACTTCCTCCAGCGTATGTTCAGAACCGCTGGAGCCCAGACCAAAGCGCATTTTGATAACCTTTTCTTCACGTGGCGTTAGGGTCGCCAGCACTTCATCCGTGATCTCGCGAAGGTTCGAAGCCACTACCGCATCCGCGGGATTCAATATCGACTTGTCTTCGATGAAATCGCCCAGATGCGAATCTTCCTCCTCACCAATGGGTGTTTCGAGTGAGATTGGTTCCTGTGCGATCTTCAACACCTTCCGCACCTTCGAAACCGGTATGTCCATCTTCTTGGCGATCTCTTCACTGGTGGGCTCGCGTCCCAGCTCCTGCACGAGCGCGCGCGAGGTGCGGATCAGTTTGTTGATGGTTTCGATCATGTGCACTGGAATACGAATCGTCCGTGCCTGATCGGCGATGGCCCGGGTGATAGCCTGGCGAATCCACCAGGTAGCATAGGTAGAAAACTTGTAACCCCGCCGCCATTCAAACTTGTCGACCGCCTTCATCAGACCGATGTTGCCTTCCTGAATCAGATCCAGAAACTGCAGGCCCCGGTTCGTGTATTTCTTGGCGATTGAAACGACCAGCCGGAGGTTGGCCTCGACTAGTTCACGTTTGGCCTGGCCAGTCTGTTGCTCACCGATGATGATGGACTGTAGCGAGCGCTTGATTTCAACCTGCCCGACGTGGTGATCCACCTCGATTTGCGCCAGGCGCTTTTTGGCCGCCGAAATCCGGCGTTTGAATTCTTTCTGATCATCCGGCTTAATTCGTTTCTTGGTGAGCTTTTCGGTGTAATTGGTTATCTCGCGCTCCGAATCGCGAACTTCCTTCTGCACCGCGCGGATGGCATTGATCAAACGCTGTCGGGCGCGCTCGGTCATACTCAACCGTCCTATTTCCTGAGCAATCTCCAAACGAAGGCGGGCCACCTTGCGGCGGAGGCGCATCAACTTCTTACTCTTCTTACCGCGGGTAATCTTTTGTTCAGCCCGGAGCTTCTCCCATTCTTTCAAGCCTAACTTGTAGAGCTTGCGGATATTCTGGATGCCTTCGATGGTCCAGTTACGATACTCCTCCGCTTTGTCTTCATCTCCGGTCAGCTCAGCTTGCTCGGAAAAAAGCACGATCTCGCGAATGTTTGCCGTGCCGGCTTCCAGGGCCTCGCCAATTCTGAGCAGCTCTTTGACGGCCAGCGGCGAACGCGCGATGGATTTGTGTGTCTTCAGTTGGCCGCGCTCAATACGTTTTGCGATGGCTACTTCGCCCTCACGCGTCAGCAGTGGGACTACGCCCATCTCGCGCAGATACAAACGAACTGGGTCGTTTGTTTTTTCGAGCGCGCCGGCAGAAAGATCGAGCTCGACATCATCATCGATTGATTCCTCGTCGTCGTCAGCTACAGCCACGGCGGCCTGCTCGAGAAGTCTCTCCTCGGAATCCGCCACCGGAATATTCGAACCTTCGAGCTTCTGGAGCACATCCTCAATGTCATCCGGTGAGACGACATTGTCCGGCAACTCGCGATTCAAATCGTCGAAAGTCAAATACTTCTTGTCGCCACCCAGCTCCAACAATCTCTCCATCACGTCATCCCGATCTTTGTCTTCAATACTCACTTCTTATCTGCTCCATTAGACTCCGGGCTCCAATCGCGGGTTCGGAAACGCAAATCCACTTGGAGAACGTTTATCGAAACCTAAATTGCAGACAAACCCGAAATCTTAAAGGCCCGTTTTCATTGCTTCTGTTTTGGGCAGTAGCGCACCTCTGCGTCGGGCAAGTTCAATTTGTTCGTTCGAAAGGGTCGAAACTCTTTCGGTATCTCCTTCGCGCTCAGCGGTCGCCAACTCCGTTCTTATTTCCTCGATCCTATGATTGAGTTGCATAAGTCGGAAAGTATGTAAACATTCTTCCGGAGCGTAGTGCTCATTGGACGCGTGCAAAGAATCACTCATCAAGAGCATCGGCAGCAGCTTGGAAGAGAGCGCGTCGCCTTCCGTCTTTCGGTTCAGACTCTCGAAATTTACCTCCGTCCCCTCACTTTCGAGCTCAAGCAAGGCTCGAAATATGGCGGCCGTCGGGAGACCCTCGTAGTCTTCAGACCTCAAGATAGGCAAGACACCATGGCGTAAGACCTCGTCAGCAAAGAGTAGCCCCAACAGCCGTTGTTCTGCCGGCGTGGCATCGGCCTGTCGGGTCAGGGTTCTCTGGGCGCCGGGCCTGGTGTCACCACCTCGCACAACCTGCCATAACTCGCGCCGCAGCGACGCATCCGCGATGCGTAGCGAATCGGCGGCAATGTCAAAATACTCGCGTTTCTGAATCCGGCTGCGGACAGCGCGAATAAACGGGAGCACCTCATCAATCGCTGCCTCCTTATCGGCAGGATTACTAAGCTTGCGATCCCGTACAGCCTGATCGATTACGAATTGTATGTGGAGTTGTGCCTCGCCACGTCGCCGTTGATACTCGTTTGCGCCAGATTTTCTGATGAATTCATCCGGATCCGCGTTGTCGGGAAGAACCAGAACCTTGACCTCAAGGTCTTCTGCTAAAAGGGTTTCAATTGCCTTCTTTGCTGCCTGCACGCCTGCTCGGTCACCATCATAGTTGACTACCACCTTACGCGCAAACCGGGCCAACAGTTTCACCTGGTCCGGTGTGAGCGCGGTGCCAAGGCTGGCAACAACGTTACGAATGCCAAACTGGTAGGGAATAATCAGGTCGAGAAACCCTTCAACCAGAATCACATAGCCCTGCCGGCGGATTTCATCCCGCGTCAGGTTTAAACCAAAAAGGTTCCGTCCCTTTACATAGGCAGCGGTCTCGGGTGAATTTATATACTTCGCGTCCTCACCCTTTAGCGTGCGGCCACCAAAAGCTATTGGTCGCCCCTGGATGTCAATGACTGGAACAATCAGTCGCCCACGAAAGCGGTCATACGAGCCGCCTTCGTCTTTTTTAACTACCAGGCCGCTGCGCTCAATCTGGACCCGACTGGCGCCCTTTTGTCTGAGGTACGACGAGAGCGCATCCCAGCTATCGGGTGCATAACCGAGACGAAAAGCTTTTCGCGTCTCATCGGCAATTTCTCTCTGCGCAAGATAGTTGGTTCCTATTCGAGACTCCGCGCCTCCAAGTTCAAGCTGCTGCTCCCACCACTCGAGCGCCCACTTGTTGAGTTCAATAACTTCATCCACTTCCTGTCGCCGGGCTTCGAAGCGGCTGTCATCAACCAGCCTGGGCAAGGGCACGCCGCTCTTTTCAGCCACGATCCTGATCGCGTCAGGAAACGCGACCCGTTCGATCTCCATCACGAAATTGAAAACCGATCCGCCCTTGTGGCAACCGAAGCAGTAGAAGATATCTTTCCCCGGACTCACTGAGAAGGACGGCGTCTTCTCCTTGTGAAACGGGCAACAGGCCATCCAGTTTGCGCCCTTCTTCTTTAGGGGCACATAATCCTGGACCACCCGCACAATGTCCGCCTGGCGCTTTAGATCATCGATGAATGTTTGCGGGTAGCGCATTGTATTAAGAGCTAGTGTGCTGCCTCTAAAGTTCTTGTTACACGGCAAGTTACTTGCTTCAGTCCCGTAGGGACCCAATGTCTATAGAAACCGTTGTACAAAAAGGAATTTCGGAAGCTCCGAAGGAGCGAAATGTTTCCTTGCGTCACGCATTTTTATGGAGATTTCGCTCCTCTGGAGCTGAAGTCATATCTTTGGGTCAACGGTCTATAAACATTCCATCCCTACGGGATTGGCTCATAACCTGGCAAAGGTCCGAAAGGAAACTGCCTCTTAGCTCTTCAACTCCACGACGGTCGCGCCGCTACCACCCTGATCTTGCGGTGCGGCTGCGAAGCGGGCGACGTGTGGGTGATCTTTCAAGAGCTCAGCAATGGCGCGGCGGAGCGCTCCAGTGCCGTGGCCGTGAACGATGCGCAACTGACTGAGGCCACCGAGAGAAGCCGCGTCGAGAAACTTATCGACCGCGTCCACCGCTTCATCCGCCCTCTGGCCGATAACGTTTAGCTCTGAGCGCGCGATGTCGTCCGACGAATCGGGCCGAAGAGCTGTCGTGCTCGTTGGGCGCAGCTTTGAGAAGCGGCCCCCTTCGCGTTTGACTGGTGCAGTTTCCTCCACCAATTCGAGATTCTCCAACTTCTCTCGGAAGCGCAGCGATTTTACTCGCACCTCAGCTTCGTCGCCTTTGACGCTGTCAACAATGCCCACCGAGCCAAACGAACTCAGCCGAACTCGATCGCCGACGGCGATGTCTCGAGCAGGGATCGCAACGTAGTGTGCGTCCTCCTCAGATAAGTTTTGCCGCGAAACTTTGAGGGACGCACTAGTAGCCCCACAACCGGTGACGACCTGGCCTTCGCGTACAACCCTTACGGGGCGGAAACTCGTACTGGCCGGAGTCCCACTCGCTTCCCGACCTCGCGAGATGCTCGCGGCGCGCTGGGCTTCACGTTTCAGTTCCGCCACCCGACGCTGAGTCTCTCGTTCAAGCTTTAGCCGTTCGGAGCGATCCTGGACAGTGGCGAGCAGCTCCCGGGATCGCCGTTCAAAGTCAGTCACGATTCTCTCAAGCGCGGCTTGAAAAGAGATTTGGCGCTGGCTTTCTTTTCTGGCGGCTTCTTTCTCAAGCGAGTCAAACTTCTCCGCGACCGCGGTCCGCTCCTCTTCGAGGGCCTGCCTCAAGGTTGCGGCTTGCTCGGATTCGCGTTTAATGCGGCGCAGATACTCCGTGGCTTGAAGTGAAGAATCATTCACTCCTGCAGAGGCGGCAAGAATTATTTGGTCTGAGATTCCGAAGCGTCGAGCGATTTCCAGACCGGAGGATGAGCCGGCAATCCCGACGAGCAAGCGATAGGTTGGACGCAGAGTCTTCTCGTCAAACTCAACGCTCGCGTTTAGCACCCTCTCTTCGGTGGCTGCGTATACCTTCAAACCGCTGTAGTGCGTGGTAGCCATCACATACGCGCCGCAAACTTTGCGGAAATGATCTACCACTGCAACTCCGAGAGCGGACCCTTCCTCCGGATCGGTCCCTGTTCCCACTTCATCAAGCAGGATCAGGGCAGGAGCCCGGCAGAGTTCGGTCATGCGCGAGATGTTGGCCACATGCGAGGTGAAGGTCGAAAGATTTGCGGCCAGCGACTGGTGATCACCAATATCAGCCAGCACCGAGGCAAAGAAGGGAACCTGAGCACGGCTTGCGGGTACAGGTAGGCCTGAAAGAGCCATTAGCGAAAGCAATCCGGCAGTTTTAAGCACGACCGTCTTGCCGCCGGCGTTGGCGCCCGAAATGATTATGGAGTCGTGTTTGTCGTGTAGCGAAAACGAGACTGGCACCACTGCGTTCCCTGAAGCACGGAGGTTCTCTTCAAGCAGCGGGTGTCGGGCTTCTGCGAACTCAAGGGTGGAACAGACTTTAGTCTGTGGTGTTGCGTTACTCTTTAAAGACTCCGGTGACGAACTCGGTCCACAGACTGAAGTCTGTGCCACTGAAGTTTGTGCCACTGAAGTTTGTGCCACTGAAGTCTGTGCCACTGGGTGCACCTCGGGAATTACGCAATTGAAATTCTGGTGAAAGACTGCTTTGGCATTTATGAAGTCGAGCTCAGCAATGGCGGCGGCGGCCATTTCGATTCCTGCCAATTGGAGCCGCAGCTCCTCCGTTAGAACAAAAAGAATACGGTAGATCTCCCGCTCTTCAGTTTCGCGCAAACTCTGCAATTCGTTATTAGCATCAATTGTCTCGAGGGGTTCGACGAAAGCCGTTGCGCCCGACGACGAGAAGCCGTGGGCGACACCCTTAATGTGTCCTCGATGATCAGTTTTGACCGGGATTACAAAGCGGTCGTTTCGGATAGTGACCAGCTCATCCTGCACAGCCTCTTCCGATCTCCGCATCAAGTTCTCCAACGAACGCGTGATGCTCGAACGAAGCTTGGTTATCTCGTGACGAATACGAGCCAGATCGGGGCTGGCGCGGTCGTCCAGCTCTCCGCCGGGCAAAATCTTGTTGGCGACGCGCGCAGTGATGCTATTCAACTCGCGAGGTAGACTCGCAACGATCTCCGCCAGCACGGGCGACTCTTCGCGCTCAGCCATGATGGCTGCGCGGGCCGACATTGCCTGCTCGCAAAGCCTCGCTACTTCAAGAATTGTGATCGATTCTAATGAAGCCCCCTCGACTCGCAGCCGCCCAATAGCTTCTGCCGGATCTCTCAGCTCGCTGAACGACCAGGTGGCGCCGCGCTTTCTTAATTGCACACACTCGGCTGAAGCAGCCAGGGCTTTTTGCAGTTCCTCCAACGCTTCAAGCGGCACCAGAGCGTCGAGGCGCACACGCCCCATTGAAGTCTGGGCTCCGCGACGCACGAGCGCCCGCAGTTCGTCGAACTCTAAAATGTGAAAGGCCTGATCGTTCATTTAACCGAAGGTGATGAAGGTGACGAGTAAACAGGAGGTAATGGCCACTTTCCGAACGCCCGAAAACTTCTCCTAAACCATTTGCTTTGATTCTAACACCGAGAAGAGGATTTCACACTGAGGCGGTTTCCAGAACTTCAGATGCTTTTGGGACTCAACCTTGAACTGACCACTCAACGTGAGGAACTTTGCTAAGGTCGTATAGTCGTCTCGGTGTTGAGTGGCGGCGGATCTGGACCGTTAAATGCGATTAGAAGCGGCGGCGGCGGCGCTCGCTTCCTCGCAGCGCTGCCGGGAATAATCCCCTGACCTGGATCACGCGGACCAGATGGTCGCCGTAATGGAAGCTTCCGTCCACGGCCCTGATGGCAGGTTCTGATTGCGGCAGGATATCCTTCACCGCCAGATCGAGCGTCTCGCCTTTGTATTCAATCGCCAGAGCGATTTGCTCGTCTCCACGCAAAGCAACCAGGAGCCCGGGCGGGAACACAAGACGCCTGGTCTCACCGAATAAATTGAGCGGATCCAGAACCGTCAACATGCGCCCCTGAATGGAGACCACGCCCAGCACTGCTGTCGGCGAATGCGGCAGCGGTGAGGGCCGGCGCCATTCCGCAATCGTGGCAATCTCATCCTCGAAGATACCGAACACCAGGGGGCCCACATACAGGAGTTGCACTTTGCGCGTGGGAGCTTGAGGTTCGTGCAGGGCATCATCCCGTAATGACCCTACTTCTCTGGTGTGGTTTAGAGTCGGATGTCGCCGGCTCGGCGTTTCATCATTCATCAATTTTGTAGTTAGCCCTACCCTGCTCAACAGATTATACCGCGAGGATCGGCAATGCGCGCCTCAAAAAGGCATATTACGGAACCGCGATTGAATAGCAACCGAATCCTCTAGCAGGCTACTGAAAAAGGGGTGGGCCAATATAGAATGATAAGACGATCCACGAAAGTAGAATGACGGCTGCTATCATCGATACGGGCCGAAAGGATTGGTTACATGGATGGAATTCGACCGTCACCGGACGGAGTGAACGAGAAGTTACTTAGGGAGTAACCATCTGGGCATCACCTCTCCAGTATGTAATTGCAATGATCTCAAAGGAGGCAGATTGAGAATGACAATTTCCAGTAGTTCAAAGGCCGCGGTTGGCATTGCGCTCTCTTTAGCAACGGGCATAGTGCTTTCAGCTCAATCTCTCCCTAATAGGAAAGGCGCTTTTATGTCTGCACAACAGGGGGTTCGCGTGCGCGCGCCCGAGATTACAGGTGGGCGCGGCTGGCTCAATACAGAGAAACCGCTATCGCTGGCCGCACTGAAAGGCAAGGTAGTGCTGCTGGACTTCTGGACCTACGGTTGCATCAACTGCATTCACATTATTCCAGACCTGAAGAGACTCGAGCAGAAGTATGCGAACCAGTTGGTAGTTATCGGTGTGCACTCAGCAAAATTCGAAAACGAGAAAGAGACGGAGAATATTCGTCGCATCATCCTGCGTTATGAAATTGAGCATCCTGTCTACAACGATGCGGAGTTTAAGGTGTGGGAAAGTTACGCCGTCCGCGCCTGGCCCACTCAAGTCTTAATCGACCCCGCAGGTTACGTGATTGGAGCAATCTCCGGCGAGGGCAACTACGATCCTATTGATAGGGCCATCGGAAAAGCTGTCTTCGACTTTCGCCAGCGCGGCGAGCTGAATGAAGAGCCCCTTAAACTCGTTTTGGAACGCGCCAAGGTTGGAAATCTGCCGCTGGCCTTCCCAGGGAAGGTTCTGGCGGATGCCAAAGACGACCGGCTGTTCATTGCTGATTCGAATCACAACCGCATCGCTATCACAAAACTCGACGGCGCGCTGGTGGAAACGATCGGCACCGGCGAGCGTGGCTTCGCAGATGGCGGGTTCGATAAAGCCAGCTTCTACCGACCGCAGGGGATGGCCCTGGATGGCGACAATCTGTACATCGCTGACACGGCAAACCATCTCATTCGCCGTGTCGATCTAAAGGCACGAACAGTGAATACCATCGCGGGCACCGGAAGGCAGTCGCGCGATTATTTCAAACAAGGTCCGGCGCGCGAGGTTGGTCTAAATTCTCCCTGGGATCTTCAACTCGTGGGGCGCACTCTTTACATAGCGATGGCCGGACCGCATCAAATCTGGAAGCTCGATCTTGACAAAGAGGCAGTCTCCACGTTTGCCGGCTCCGGTCGCGAAGCTCGCCTGGATGGTCCGCTTCTTGAGGCCGGCTTTGCCCAGCCTTCCGGGTTGGCCACCGACGGCAAGAGTCTTTTTGTCGCTGACAGCGAGTCGAATATTATCCGGGCCATCGCCCTGAGCAGCGGACAAGTCACAACCGTCGTCGGTGGTGACCTGTTTAAGTTTGGTGATGTTGATGGACGAAGCGACGACGTTCGCCTACAACATCCTTTGGGCATTTTTGCGCTTGATGGCAAAGTGCTCATCGCTGACACTTACAATCACAAGATCAAACAACTCGTTCCGGCATCGCGCTCCGTTAAGACACTGTTCGGGACCGGCAAGCCCGGCCAAACCGACGGCACTTCACCCTCTTTCTACGAACCTGGCGGTCTGAGTGCCGCCAACAATAAGCTTTACGTGGCGGACACAAACAACCATGCCGTCCGGGTGGTCGACCTGAAGACGAAGGAAGTATCGACTCTCCGAATCAAAGGTCTCGAGCCGCCCGCCGCCCTGGCAAAAGTTGTCGAGACGGATTCCGATTCCGGGCCAAATTCCGAAGAGATCATATTGGCCTCTAAGCGTCTGCGCGCAAACCAGGACGGTACTGTTGTAATTCAAGTAGATTTGCCTGCGGGTTATCATCTAAACCCCATGGCGCCGCAGCGCTACAGAGTCTCCGTTGAAAGTGGCCTGCAACAAGTCGGGCTGATCTCTTCCTCGGCAACCGCAGCCAGCGGACGCGTTAGAGAAGTAAAAGAGACATTGAAGAATCTGCGTCTCCCTCTGCGTGTGCCTTTTCGCGCGTATGAAACGGGCAAGTCAGAACTTCGCGTTCAAGTCACGCTGTTCTACTGCCGCGAAGACAACACCGGTACCTGCCATATTAAAACCCTGGTCTGGCGTGCACCTATCGAAGTGGGGGCCGATACGGTTGCTTCCAACGAGATAATAATTCACGGAAAAGTCACTGCTGAATAAAGCTGCTCAAAACTGAAGCACTAGGAATGGAGGGTAGCGGGTGGTTTAGAGTTCATAACATCAAACTTTTAGTTTGTGGTCACGAAACGGCAACCTGAAGGGTGAGATCTAAACTTCCGGCTGCAAACTTGCCAGTACCTCAGGTGGATACTGATAGTTTAGAGTTCATCAACCTTTAGCTTGTCAGACGCCAACCCGCAACCTGAAGGGTGAACTCTAAACTTCCGGAATCAGACTGATCCGTTACCTCATGAAAGGCTGGCTTGATCCGGCACCGTCCGGCGGGTAATATCGTGCCTCCCCTAAATTTTGTTTGCAGGAGTGAAAGCTGTGGCTGACCAATCAGGAGTAAAAGCTGTGCCTAGCAAACCGTTTCTGACAGACGTTAAGACTTTGCGGGAACGCGCGCGCCGACACATCGAGAATGGCGCTATAACGGAAGGCTATCGAGCGGATCGAGATACAGTCGTCAAACTTTTGAACGAAGCCCTCGCCACTGAGATCGTTTGCGTGTTGCGATACAAACGGCACTATTTCATGGCCTCGGGGATTCATGCCGAGGGCGTGGCCGCGGAGTTTCTCCAGCACGCCAACGAGGAGCAGGGACACGCGGATCTCATTGGGCAACGGATCGTGCAGTTGGGCGGCGAGCCAGACCTCAACCCGGAAGGGTTGTTGACCAGGAGCCATGCCGAGTACGTCGAAGGCGAGAACCTTCTGGACATGATCAAGGAGGATCTGGTTGCGGAGCGTATCGCTATCGACAGCTATCGAGAAATGATCAATTACCTCGGCAATGACGATTCCACCACCAGACGGATGTTGGAAGGCATTCTCGCAATGGAAGAGGAACACGCCGACGATCTCGTAAGTCTCCTGGCTGAAATAGGTGGCTAGCCAATTTTGCAAAGCTTAGCACTCCTGTTGGGCTAATTTCCCCTTACCAGGTTCCTAAGCGTGATGCTTTTAATTGAAGCATCACGCTTGTTAGCGTTTGACCGCTTGACCGAAACGAAATCAGATCGGACTAACGAAGACCGGCCCAGCATGTGTCGCGGCTGTGGCGCAATTGTCGGCGCCGGCGAAACTACCTGTGCAGTCTGCGGCGCATCCACCACCAGTTCTAATGCCCAGACTCGGCCGGTTGCTGACCGAGAGACAGTACGTTTTGCGCGAGCGGTTTTAGAGCGGCCCTACAAGTTCACCATCATTCTGCTGGTCGCAAATTTTTTTGTTTTCCTGCTTATGTGGCAGTCAAGCGGGATGACTTCCGCCGGCCTGTGGGAGTTTTCCGAGCCGGTGCTGATCGCTTACGGCGCGAAGCTCAACCGGCTCATTAACGAACAGCATCAATGGTGGCGTTTTGTTACGCCAATGTTCGTGCACATCAATCTACCTCACTTGCTCGTGAACATGTACAGTCTTTGGGTTGTTGGTCCATATGTAGAGAAACTCTACGGGTCGGCAAAGTTTGTGGTGTTCTGGATAGTAACCGGCGTAGCGGGGGTGGTTGCCAGTTATCTCACGGTGATTGGTCCAGGCAAGCAGTGGGGTAGTCTGGGTCGTTTTCTTTTCAAGATAAACGACTTCCCCTCGGCGGGGGCGTCCGGCGCGCTCTTTGGATTGGTCGGCGTTCTTTTTGTTTTTGGGATCAAATTCCGTCATGAACTGCCGGAAGGGTTCAAACGGGCCTTTGGCACCGGCATGCTGCCGATTATTGTAATCAATCTTTTCATCGGATACGTGGGCCGCGGAATGATTGATAATGCGGCACATCTTGGTGGTTTGGTCGCGGGCGCGGCTTTGGCCCTGATGGTGGAATTTCGCAGGCCCGGTGAGCGAACCGGCGTCGCTGTCACCTGGCAGATCCTGCGAGTTGGGGCGCTAACAATAGTAGCGGTCAGCTTCCTGAAAGTGGCCCAGCACTTCAGGGATCCGTTACCGCTTTCGTTAAGAGTTCCAACTATTCTCAATTCGAGCGGCACAGGCGACGCCTTCGTGGTTTTTGCAAAGACAATGACTGACGCGCAGGAAACCTTTTATGAAGCCATGATGGGAGACTCGAGTGGCGTTGATGACGCAGTTAAGAGTCTGGAATCTGTTGCGCATTTTGATCATGAGTCAGCTCAACTGACGGAAAGACTAAAAGCTCTTCTGAGCCACGTGAAAGAACTGAGGAGCCCCCCGGCTTCATCACCAGCGGCTGATTCCAATCAGCCACGGCAGAAAGAGAAGGACTTGCTACAGAGTTTCGGTTCTTGGTCGAAAGATTACAATCGGTGGCTGAAGACGACTGGAAAAACCTTCGGTGGGTTGACAGATTCACCGCCAGCTCCAAACAACTCCACGCAATAAATCCGCGAATGTGCAGAGGAGACAATAAGAGATGGAAATCAAGAAAGTAGGCGTGCTGGGCTGTGGATTGATGGGCTCAGGAATAGCTCAGGTTGCTGCCAGCGCAGGTTTCGAGACAGTCGTGCGCGAAGTATCTGACAATTTGATCAAGAAGGGGTTTGCAGGTATCGAGAAGTCGCTGGCGAAGTTCGCAGAAAAGGGAACGATCACAGCCGAGCAGCAGCAGGAGACCCGCAACCGCCTAACTGGCACCACTTCATTTGAGGATCTTTCAGACTGCGACATCATCATCGAGGCGATCATTGAAAACCTTGAAGAGAAGCGCAAAACGTACAAGCGGCTTGACGGTCTGTGTAAGCCAGAGACGATCTTCGCTTCCAACACTTCGTCAATCTCCATTACCGAGATGATGACGACCACTTCTCCAGCGCGGCAACAGCGCTTTATCGGACTACACTTCTTCAATCCCGTTCCACTGATGAAGCTGGTTGAAGTCGTGCGCACGATCCTGACTGATGAAGCGATCTACGAGCAGGGCGTCGAGTTTGCCAGGCGTTTGGGCAAAGTGCCGGTGCGTGCCGGAGACAAGACCGGCTTTATTGTGAATCGTCTATTGGTGCCTTACATGCTCGATGCTATCCGCGCTTTGGAAGAAGGTGTAGGCTCGATTCAAGACATTGATACGTCAATGAAGCTTGGGCTGGGTTATCCGATGGGACCCTTTACCCTCGGCGACTTTGTGGGATTGGATACGACCTACTACATCGCCGAAATCATGTTCAGTGAGTTTCGCGAAAAGCGGTTCGCGCCGCCGCCACTATTGAAGCGGATGGTGATGGCCGGTTTATATGGGCGGAAGTCAGGACGAGGGTTTTACGACTACACCAAGGATCCGAAGAATCCGACGCCGATGAATCTCATATAGCCTTTCTGGAAAGCGCTCACCTGATTTCAAAGGAACCTGATCTTTCCTCAAGCGTACTCCTGTTAGATGTACTTCATACTTGTACCGCTCGGAACGTGTTACAATTCGGGTTAGATCGGGTTAGAAAGGAGAACCTCATGAGTGAAGACCTCACCAAAGATCTCCCATCGTCGGATGGCGAAAAACTCACGCAAATTCTTTCGACGGTAGAGCGCCTCGATGCGACGGTAGAGCGCCTCGATTCGAGGGTAGAGCAACTCGATTCGAGGGTAGAACATCTCGAATCGCGGCTGGGCAGTCTGGAGCAAAAAGTGGAGGATCGCCTCTACGACACTCGCCCCATCTGGGAAAAAGTGATTGCCGATATTGCTGAACTGCAAGCGGGACAACAGCGCCTGACAGAAGGACAACAGCGTTTGGAGGAAGGGCAGGAGTTTCTGCGCGGCGAGTCGCGCGAAATTCGCACGCTGTTGCGTGACATTTTTCGGCGGTTAAGCATCTTTAATGACACGCTGGTCACTATGCAGGTTGACTATCGCGACATATACGATCGCGTGCGTGAGATCGAACGCCAGCGCTGAGCTATCACACCCCGACACACGGAACCAAACTAAGGGTACCGATGCAGTTTAGAGTTCATCTAGCAGTCTGTCGGGAAAAAGCTTCTCCGTGTACTCCGTGCCTCCGTGGTGCATCTTTTCTTAGCAATTTCAACACGGAGACACGGAGATCACGGAGGTTACACAGAGAAATCCGATTTTTCCGACAGACTCCTAG
>JALZJF010000081.1 GCA_030859905.1 Acidobacteriota bacterium | reverse complement strand
TCCGTGGGCGCCCCTGGTCGACGTTGCAAAGGGCGCCCACGGAGGGACGCCCCTACATAATTTGGAGGTGACAGGTGAGTACTGAAGCCCGCGCGGAACATTTTCCGGCAGCCGATTGGGATGGAGGTGTGCTCCCCTATCGCGTTGGTCATCGCAAGCTGGGGATGTGGTTGTTCATTGTCTCCGACTCGCTCACGTTTTCGGCGCTGCTGATTGGTTATAGCTATCTGCGCGCGTCTAACGTTTGGCCCACGCCCTTTCCGTTCCGCCCCAGCATCGTCTTTTCATCGATCATGACTTTTTGCTTGCTTTCATCGAGCTTGACCATGGTGTTCGCTGTTTCAGCATCCAGCCACGGAGATAGGGCCAGAGCGCGCAAGTGGATCCTGGGGACGATTTTCTTTGGTCTCGCGTTCCTGGTGTTGCACTTGATCGAGTGGAACCATTTGTACAGTGAAGGCCTACGACCATTTAGCCTGCCGGCCGAATGGGTAACCAGGTACGCAGCACCTGATGGCGCTCTACCATCGCCATTGTTTGGCGCGACGTTTTTTACCATCACCGGCTTGCACATGTTCCACGTATTCACCGGAGCCATCTATCTCGCAGTGGTGGCGGCCAGGATCGGAAAGCTGAAGCACGAAGATGTCGAGATCAGCGGGCTCTATTGGCACTTCGTCGATCTGGTCTGGATGTTCGTATTCCCATTGATCTACATTATGTCAGTTGACATCGGCACGCACTGAAGAACTGTAGGGGCGTCCCTCTGTGGGCGCCCCTTGCACCGCGTATGGGGACGCGCACGAAGGGACGCCCACGACGGTACAAGCGGCACATGGGAGGCCCCGTTCGCGACACGAGGGGCGCCCACGGAGGGACGCCCCTACAGTCGCACCGATGAACCACACTAAGGAGCTAATGCCAAATGGGCGCCCACGCTGAAGAGCATGAACACTTCGCAGGCAGTAACAAGCTGTTTACTTGGATCTGGATTTGGCTGGTGGTGCTGACGATAGTCGAAATCGTCCTGGCCTACCGACCGATGGCACTCCATTTCATGCTGACGATCCTGCTTGGTCTTTCGATAATTAAAGCGGCGCTGATCGTGGCCTACTTTATGCATTTGAAGTTTGAGCGGCTGAGCCTGATTCTCACTATTGTCCCCATGCTCGTGATCTGCATCTGCCTCTTGTTTGTTTTCTTTCCTGATAGCTTTAGAGCGCAGGATCTTCGCTATCAATTCAAGGAGACGCCGCCCGCTCCTGCCGCTGAGAGCCACTGATGGAAAATGCGCGAATAGCAAAGACACTTCTGATGCTGGGTCTGGCTCTAGCGGTTTTTCTGGCGCTCGAGGCGACCGGCCTTGCGCAATGTTCTATGTGTCGGGCTTCACTCGCCGGCTCAAACAATCCGTTTTTTCTCAGGAACTTCAATTTCGCAGTGCTGGTGCTATTGACGCCGCCGGTGGCAATCTTTTGTTCGATCTTCCTTGTTCTGAGGCGGCATAGCACACCGGAGAATGACGCTACCGATCCTGACCGTCCTAGGCCGTGGGTCTGAGGTCCCCGGATAGGTCGTGTATTCTTCTTGAGCAAAGTTTCGGCAGCGATCACGATCCACGAATCCGCGCGAAACAACACAAAGGCGACTTCGTGTATCTTCGTGTTGTTTGGTGGATCGTTTCCTTTGATTGGGGACGCAGCAAAGGCTTTTGCCTGGGCCTCTGACTCCAGAGTTTTTCACTATGTCTGACGATAACCCGCTGGCAATTGATGTCGAAACGCGCACCACTCGTGGTCGTGCTTGTCCGCGTTGTGCCGGCAAGATTATCCCGTCGGACCGCGCGGTCTATCAAAGCAGCGGCGATCCCAACTCGGTGTTTGCAATCTGGCAGTGCGAGCGTTGCGGCTATGAAGAGATGTCGGAACGACCCAAGCCTCCGGGCAAGGCCAAGCACTAAGAAGTGGGGTAAGGCTGATGAAGCGAGAACTTGGGCTATTAAATGTCATCTGTGTCGTACTGGGAATTGTATTTGTTGGCCTGGCGATTTGGACCGCGCTTTTTTCACCACAGTTTTTCACCACCGACAATCTGTTCTTCATCTCGGTTTGCCTGGTTATGGCCCTCATGTTTTTGGCTATTCCGCTGCTTTATCTTCAGTCGGAGGGTCGCTTGCCAATTCCTTTTACAAAACGAGCCCCTCGCCCGGAGGTCGCGCAGTTAGCTGGCTCCGGGCCTCCTTTGCTTGATGCCAGGGGTCGCGCGGTGCCGCCCGACGTGAAATCCATGATGGCCAGGATGAACCCGAAGCAATCAGAAGACGTCTAGGAGATTTTTGTTCTGACCATGGACGAGCTTACGAAAGAAGTACTGGGAAGCTTTGCAGCGTGGAAGAAAGAGGCGCTGGACCTGCACACCTTGTTTGAGGCCGGTGGCAACGATCCGGATGCACGCACCAGGGTCTTTGATATCGTGGAAGGATTGGTGAAAGACGGATTGCTTGAGGAGCTGGGAAACGATTTTTATTCGCTGACAGAGAGAGGACGACAAGCCGCCGCGGTCATGAATGATGGAAAAACGCCTTGAGTTTCGTGATTTTTCGTGTCATTTCGTGAATCGCTCTCTTCCGCGGGGAGAAACTCGATCCACGAAATCACACGAAGCCACGAAAAATAGACTTGAATGCCTGAATACTTTTCCTACCTGCCTCATCTAAATGCCTTCTTGAACACTACCAGCGCTCTGTTTTTGATAGCGGGCTACCGTTTTATCCGCGCCGGTCTGATTCGAGCGCACCGGAACTGTCAGGTTACCGCCCTGGTGACGTCGACTTGTTTCCTGATTTCCTACCTGACTTACCATTACTATCATGGCGACACTTATTTCTTGGGACAGGGAATCATTCGGCCTTTTTACTTTGCCATACTGATCACGCACGTCATCCTGGCCATTGTCATAGTTCCGCTCGTCTTGATTACGGTCTACCGCGCAGCCAAGCGCGATTTCGTCCGGCACCGCAGGATAGCTAGATGGACGTTACCTCTGTGGCTTTATGTTTCGGTGACCGGCGTAATCATCTATCTGATGCTGTATCACATCTATCCATCGCAGTTGTAGGGGCAGACCTCCGGGTGCGGCGCGGCAAAACAGAGGTGCGCCATCGACGATCATTTTCCAATTGTTTAACTTCTTGTTCGTGTCCCGTTCGTGTGGTTTCGTGGATCGATTTTATCTATCGGTCGGCCAGGCAAACGATCCACGAAATTACACGAAGCACCACGAAATGAGATTCAGAAGAATGACAAGTTAAAAATGAAAAATGAAAGAAAAAGTCACCTCGAGGTTCGGAGAACCTTCCACAACATTCCCGAAGTTAAAATTGCCACGCCGGAGGTGAAGCGACTTCGCGCCTCGGGTCCCATTCTGATGCTCGCGGTTCTGTTTGTGGCGGGAGCTTTCCTGACGTGGTATTTTACCTGGTTCGGCCGCGACCTGTCCGATGCGGACATCTCCCATTATCTTGTTGATGAAAAGCATCCGCGGCGAGTTCAACATGCGCTCCTGCAGATTCAACAACGCGTGGAACGCGGCGACCCCGCCGCCAAACAGTGGTATCCGCAAATCGTCGGTCTGGCAAGTCATCCGGAAACAGAGTTTCGCCTGACGGCTGCCTGGCTGATGGGTTTCGATAGCAGGTCTGAGGAATTTCATCAGGCGCTGTTGCAACTGGTGCGAGATCCGGAACCGATCGTGCGCCGAAACGCAGCCCTTGCCCTGGTGAGATTCGCAGATCCAAGTGGCCGTCCTGAGCTCGTGGCGATGCTTAGTCCCCACGTTGTGACAGCGACCGAAGAAGGCGAAGTGGCGAGCACTTTGAAGGAGGGATCTCAGCTCGCCCGTGGGACCTTACTCGCGCGCATCGCTCGGTCTGACAAGAAGACAGTCGAAGTCAGGTCGCCGCTTCCCGGAAAATTGGATCGTATTATCGCGCCGAGTGGTTCTAAGGTCGTCTCCGGTGCTGCGATAGTGACCATCAATTCGGATGAGGACAGTATCTGGGAGGCGTTGCGTGGACTTGCGTTAATCGGTGAACCACAGGATGTGCCGGCTATCGAGTCTTACGCGCAAGGTTCCGTTGCTTCCTCGGATCGCATAAAACAACAGGCGGCCTTGACGATAAGAGCGATTAGGAGTCGGGCGAAGCAAGAGTAGCGTTCTAACTGTCGTGATTAGTGCGGCTCGTCAAACACGATCCACGAAATCACACGAACCAAACACGAAATCCGGTTAGTGCCATTCGTGTAATTTCGTGGATCGTTTTTCTGAGTCGGGCCCCCCGCACAAAAACACCAATTGTCCCTCCGGCTATTCAAGGTACGAGGAAAGCGGCTTAGTGTTTCACCCGATATGTCACCACCACGCACCCGTTTTTGAAGGGTTTGCAAGTCAGTAACTCGAGATCAATCTGACGCTTCATCTCGTAAAAAACCGGAATTCCTGAACCCAGCAAAACCGGATGGATGTTGAAACCGATCTCATCAATCAAGTTCGCCTCCAAGAGAGTCTTGGCGAAATCGCCACCGCCCATTACGCAGATATCTTTGCCTTCCTGACCCTTTAACTTTCTTACGAATGCCACGGCATCGTTCTGGATGATCTCGACGCCTTCCGCTTTGCCTGGCTGCAAGGTGCGCGAGAAGACGTATGACTTGATGCCCGGGTAAGGGTTGCCCTTACCTTTGCTGTTTTTAAGCGCCACCTCGTATGTCTTTCGGCCCATCAAAACCGTGTCGATAGTCTTCCAATAGTCCGCCATCATTGATGCCGCCTCGTCACTCCACATGAGCCAATCAACGGCGTGATCTTTGCGAGCAAAATAGTTGTCGAGGCTGCTTGCGCCGCCGAATGTTACCTTTCGCATTACACTCTCCTTTCTCAAGACGAAAGCAGTTCAGTCAGAGAGGATAGAGGATGTGTCTTGGCGTGAATTAGTTTTTCCATACGACAGGGAATTCCAATTGTCGCTAATCACCAGTTCTCATTACCACTGATAGAGATTAGAAACCGACGCTGGGTGCTGGGTTAGCAAAAAAGCTGAAGCGGGTAGAACTATCCACGAACTCACACTAAGCAACACTAAGATTCGTTTTTCGTGTCTGGTTCGTATGGTTTAGTGGATCGCGCGTTTGCCCGGTTTTCAAAAACTCGAAAACCAAAGACTGAACTCACGAAAAGGGTAAGCGCAAAATCTCTATGACTGAGTTCATGCTGGAGGCGCCGGTGGCGCGTCAGGAAGAGAGATTCCGTGGAGACCTTCCCAGTCTTCGGTCGGCACCATCTCGATCGCGTCCCACGGACAACCATCGAGGAAAGCGCCGTCGGGACCTTTGCTGATGCACTTCTGGCAACCAATGCAGAGATAGGGATCAACTTCGATGCGGCCGAAGGGTGGGTGATCTTCGTCGGGCACCCAAAACATACACGCCTCGATGGGACAATACTCGATACAGGCAGGTGATCCGGCACAGCCGGTGCAACAGTCTGTCGTGATAGCCAGGATCCGCGGTTTCTTCTTGCGCGTCGCCTTCCCGTCGCCCTCCGACATAGGCCAGTGTTTATCTACAATGTCGTACAACCTTGTGTCTCCCAGGATTCCATGATTTCAGACTTCTGAAGCTGACTCTAACATAGCCTTGTTGTTTTCCTAAACGATTTGTGTCGCTCACTGTTTTGCTTGAACCCTTGTCGATGGGAGAGTTAAATGGAGCAAATCCGACAAAGGGAGATCAACATGGAAGCAATAGCGGGTATCTTTGACTCACGGGCAGACGCCGAACGTGCCGTTCATGGACTTCGTTCCGCTGGGATTGAAAACGACAGAATCGCGTTTTTGACACCTGGAACAAGCGACGAACAGGTTGAGTCGGCTGTGCCAACTACCGACGCCGAACAACCGGGAATGGGCAAGGCGATGGGCGGAGCGGTTGGCGGTGCAATGGGAGTGGCGGGAGGTGTCACGCTTGGTGCGGCTGCGGCAAGTCTACTGGTTCCTGGTGTGGGACCTGTGATTGCCGCAGGTATCATTGGGGCCGCGATATTGGGAGTTGGCGGAGCGGCTACTGGAGCAGCCGCCGGTGGGGCTCTGGAAAAAGAATTGGCCACGGGACTATCGCGCGACGAGTTGTATCTCTATGAAGACGCCTTGAGACAAGGGCGATCCATTGTGGTTGCCTTTGCCGAGGACGAGGAAGCCGACGAACGCGTCCACAATGTGCTGGCTCAGGCCGGGGCTGAAAGTATCGACGCGGCGCGCGAAAGTTGGTGGCTGGGCTTGCGCGACGCAGAAGAAGAGCAGTACCAGGCGCAGGGTGGGGACTTCCACTCAGATGAGGTAAGCTACCGACGCGGTTTCGAAGCCGCGTTAAATCCAAAATGGCGAGGCAAGTCTTACGAAGAGACGGCCACAGAGTTGAACGAGGCTTATCGCGACGCCGGCACTGACGATGCTTTCCGTCGCGGTTACGAGCGCGGTCAGCACTATCAAGAGACAATAAGAGAAAGCTCAAAGAGTTGAAGGAACTGCTGCTGAACCTGGCTGTCTTGATTGGCATTCTGGGTCTTAGCGCAGTTATCACCGGCTGGTTCGCGCGCACAATGTACATCCGCTGTTTGACCTGCGGAACTCTTAATGCCAGAAGGCGTACGAGGTGCCGCGCCTGTGAGCGGGAGCTTTAGTATTGAGCAAACCGCGTCTGCTACAGAACCGGGAGCGGTAGCGCACCGCATTCAAGCAAGGCACCACTGACCGTAGGAATTGAAGGTTTGCTCACAGTGACTCAGATTACCGAGAGTTGCTTAAGGTCCAAGTAATCGACCTGGCTTGATCTATGTCTGGTTGAGTGCGGTCGCTACCGCTCCCGGTTCTGTATGAAGGCACTGATCCCAGTCGTGAATTGAAATCGATTACACCAGTGGTCCGAGCTATCTCTCTTAGTTACAAAACCTTGAACGAACATGTCATTCAAACGTTGGGGCAGCAGTGATTAATAATTAACAACTGCTGTTCGCCGTCTGCCGTTTGTTATCCACCCATGTCGCATAACTCCCAACCTGAAACTCCGCTCGAATGGCAGACACATGCGGAGAAAACCGGCTATCGCGAAACACCCACCTATGACGAAACAATAGCTTATGCAAAAAAGCTCGACGCTGCTTCGCCGCTGATTAGATATACCTCGTTTGGACATAGCGGAGAAGGACGTGATCTGCCGCTCCTGATTGCGTCCGAAGCCGATACGTTGACGCCGGACTCGGCACGAAAAGCAGGCAAGGCGGTAGTGCTCATTCAAGCTTGCATTCATTCTGGAGAGCCCGATGGCAAAGATGCCGGGTTAGCTCTGTTGAGGGACATTGCCATCACGAAAACACAAGCAGGGTTGTTGGCGAATTTAGTAGTGCTTTTCATTCCCATCTACAATACAGACGGGCACGAAAGATCCAGTCCCTACAACCGCATCAATCAGAATGGCCCCGCCGAGATGGGCTGGCGCGCCACCACTACCAACCAAAATCTTAACCGCGACTACATGAAGGCCGATACGCCTGAGACTCGAGCATGGTTAGCTCTCTGGAACGAGTGGAACCCCGATCTATTCATCGATTGCCACGTCACCGATGGGGCCGACTATCGCTATAACATCACATACCATTTTGAGCATCACGAGGGGGTTGCGCCCAGCGTGCTTGCCTGGCAGCGGAAAGTGATGGATGGAAAGGTGCATCCCGCCGCTGAAGACGCAGGCAATGTTGTCTCTTGGTATCTCGAGTTTGCGGATAACCAAGATTTTGGGAAAGGCATTCGAGATTTTAATGGGAGTCCCCGCTTCTCCACCGGCTATGTGCCTTTGCGGAATCGTGCGGCCATTCTGATTGAAACGCACATGATCAAAGACTACCGATCGCGGGTCATCGGCACCTACGATTTGCTGAGATTTACCCTCGTGGAGGTTAGTCGTGACCCAAAAAATCTTCTCGACGCAGTGCGCGCAGCGGATGAGCAAACGGTGGAGCACAGTCGCGCAGATAACGCCGGGCTCAAGCTTCCCATTGATTTCGAGTTGACTGACGAAACGATACCGTACCACCTGAAAGCGCTTGAATATCGGACTGAACCGAGTGACGTCTCCGGAGACACCAGAGTAGTCTTTGGGACGAAGCCACTCGATGTGATCGTGCCGATGTACAACACCTTTCGCCGAACGAAAGAAGTGTCTCGACCGCTCTATTACATTGTCCCGCCTCAATGGAAAGAAGTGATCGCAGTCTTGAGCACACACGGGCTGAGACTACGACCCACGTCAGAGGCCACGACAATAGATATTGAGAGTTATAGGTTTAGTGAAGTGAAATGGCCGGCTGGCCCATTCGAGGGTCGGTTCATGCCTAACTTCAAAGCCGAATTGATTACTGATCGCAGAACGTTTCCTCCCGGATCCGTGATTGTCCCGCTAGACAACCTGGCGAAAGTTGCCATCAACCTCCTGGAACCCGAAGCACCTGATTCGTTGGTGACTTGGGGATTCTTCAATGCGATTTTCGAGCAAAAGGAATACGGGGAGAGCTACGTATTGGAGAATCTCGCGCGCGAGATGATGTCTGAAGATCCTGCGTTGCGGTCAGAGTTTCTCCTGAGGCTTGAGTCTGATCCGAAATTTGCGTCCAGCCCCAGCAGCCGGCTCCAGTTCTTTTACGAGCGGTCACGTTACTGGGATCGTCATATGAACCTTTATCCCGTGGGTCGCATCATGACTGACCATTCAAGGTAAGACCTCGAAAGGCCGTTTCTAGCAGGCTGCTGAAAAAACTAAGAACGATCCACGAAATCACATGAACGGAGGCGAAGTGAGGCCATTAGTTCGAGTCATTTCGTGTGCTTTCGTGGATCGTCTTATCCTTCTTATCTAACGCCTCTAGAGCTCGGCAAGTGCAGCCATCTGCTGGTGCGGACGGCGCATCGTTCCAGATCACTAAAATATGACACACTGCCCCATATATATCTTTTGCTGGACTTTTTTTCTTAAGAACTGGTAAAGTGAGATTGTGTTCGCCGCGGGGGCTATAAAGGCGAGCGTCTTGGGTTAAACCTTGGCTTCTCCTGCGGTCCCGCTCCTCCCTGGTGTCGCCGCTTTCAACCCCGTTATCGGTTTTTTTGTATCTAAATGAAAAAAGGGCTTCTTTAGATTGAAGCGCCTTGCCCGGAGACTTTTATGCCTTCCCCCATACGTAAAACGATCCTACGTTCGCCCAGAGTCGCCTTAACTGCAACTGCCTTCGGGCTGCTGCTATTGGCTCCGGTCATTGCAGTAGTCATATATCAAAGCCAATCGGTTGCTTCGCAAAAGATCAATTATTCGCAACTCTATTTACTCGCTGAAAGCACAGCGGCGGCTTTAGTGACCATTGAAGGCGATGTCCTGACCGTTCAAGCGAAGGACGGGTCACTGCTGCAGGCCACGGTTACCAGCGAGATAGCTCGGCAAGGCGTGGTCGAACTGTTCAGGAAAAACAATGTCCCTGTTGAATTTCAAAAGTTGCGCCCCGGACTGTTGGCGACCGTATTCAACTGGTCGATTCCCCTGCTTACCCTGGCGCTGGTTGGTTTCATCGGATGGCGGGTCTATGCTGGTATGAGCGGCCGCGACGGCAGCTTCAACTGCAACGAAAGCGGAGACAAGCAGAACGTCACCTTTGCAGATGTTGCAGGCGTCGACGAAGCCAAAGGGGAGCTGGCGGAGACGATAGAATTCTTGGGAAACCCGTCTCGATTTGGCAGGTTAGGCGGACGGGCCCCTCGGGGTATCTTGCTTGTCGGCCCCCCCGGAACTGGCAAAACCCTGTTGGCTCGCGCCGCAGCCAATGAGGCTGCCGTGCCATTTCTTTCAGTCTCAGGGGCGAGCTTTCAGGAAAAATTTGCTGGTGTTGGTGCGGCCCGTGTTCGGCGTCTCTTTGCTAAAGCGCGGAAACTTTCACCTTGCATTGTGTTCATCGACGAGATTGATGCTTTGGGTCGTCGCCGGGGACGCAGCAGCGATTCCGCTTCTGCAGACCAGGACCAGACTTTAAATCAACTGTTGATCGAAATGGATGGGTTCGATCAAAACAGCAGTATTGTGGTTATCGCATCGACCAACCGGCCTGATATTCTGGACCAGGCGCTAACCCGTCCCGGTCGTTTCGATCGTCAAATCACGGTTAACGTGGCAGACGCGCGTGGCCGCGAAGCAATTCTGCGAGTACACGCCCGCGGCCTACACCTCGAACCGGCCCTTGACCTTCAATGGATTGCTCGGGGAACCCCCGGGTTCTCCGGGGCCGAACTCGCCAATCTGATGAATGAAGCAGCAATTATTGCCACTCGTGACGATTCCGAGGCGATAGCGCGGAAACATATTGAGGCAGCGAGAGATAGAATTCTCATGGGAGCTGAGCGTCAGGGCTTCAGAATGGACGAAGATGAGCGCTACGCGACCGCGGTTCATGAAGCCGGTCATGTGGCGGTAGGCTTGGCCGCCAAGCATGGCGACCCGATCCACAAGGTTTCTATCCTCCCACGAGGACAAGCTCTGGGCGTTACACAGTCGTTGCCTGAGCGAGATCGGTTGATGAAAAAACGCGAATACCTGGATGATCAAATTGCCACGCTGCTGGGTGGACGCGCTGCCGAGCAAATTCTGCTCTCCACCATGACTGCGGGCGCCTCAAACGACATTGAGCGTGCGGTCGAGATAGCCAGACGAATGGTTAGCGAGTTTGGGATGAGCCCGTTGGGACCCATTCACCTGGGCGCCGCCGACGTGCCTCACAGTCAAACGCTGCTGGACCGTATCGAGGATGCCACCACTGCAATTATTACTGAGCAGTTGAAAAGGGCGTGCGATGTAGTGAGAGCAGAAGAGGAGGCGATTGCCCGCCTTGTTTCACTGCTGTTGGAATTCGACACCGTCGACTCCGATGAAATTCTGGAATGTTTTGCCAAGCAAGACGTGACGCGAGCAGCTTAAGAAGCTCTATACAACCAGGTACAGTGGATTCTCGAGTATCTTCTTAAAGGTCTGGAGGTATTTAGCTCCGGTAGCGCCATCGATGACGCGGTGGTCGCATGACATCGTGACCCGCATCATCTGCCTTACCACAATCTCGCCGGCGCGCGCCACCGGTTTGGGAGACATTGCGCCGACCGCCAGGATGGCGCCCTCGGGTGGATTGATGACGGCGGTAAATTCGTCGATGCCAAACATGCCGAGATTGCTAATCGAGAAGGTCGCGCCGGTATACTCTTCAGGTCGCAGCTTACGGTGGCGTGCTCGTTCGGCAAGTTCGCGCACCTCTCCCGCAATCTCACTCAGGGACTTTCGATCCGCGGAACGAACAACCGGAGTAATCAATCCGTCTTCGATAGCCACCGCCACGCCGATGTCGGCCCGCTCGTAATACCTGACGGTCTTATCCTGAAACGATGAGTTAACTTGGGGATGGGCTATGAGTGCGGCGGCCGCAACCTTGATGACGATGTCGTTGATGCTGATTTTTAAATCCGGGTCGAGTTCGTTGATTCCCCTGCGCATCTCGGCAGCACGGTCCATTTCGATCTCGGTGGTGAGAAAAAAGTGGGGTATCGGGCCCAGTGAAGTGACCAATCTGCGAGCAATCGTCCGCCGAATTTCGCTGGCCGGTTCGTCGTGATAAGTTGATGGCCCGGCGGCCTGAGGCGGGGGAAAACTCTCCACCGCTCGCAAATGACGTTGAGGAATCTGCATAGGCGTGGCAGCGCCGGCAGTCTTGCTCTGGCCCATGGCTGCCTCGATGTCGCGCTTGACTATTCGACCACCAGGTCCGGTGCCACTCAAAGATCGCAGGTCCACACCTGCTTCCGCCGCCATGCGGGCGGCAAGGGGGGACACTATGAGTCGCCCTGCGGCCGTAGCCTCGGGCTTTGCAGATTGACTACCATTGCCGGCAGCACTTCCACGCGATTCTGCGCTCGCACCCTGGCGAGCTGGGCCATCCAATCTCCTGTTGATTTCGTCGGCAGCCGAAACAGGGGATTGAGGGGGGACAGCCGCCGCAGCAGCAGGTTCCGGCTTAGCTTCCGTCGGCTTGTCGCTTGGCGCAGTGGACGGAACCTTAGATACTTGTTCCAAAGCCGAGATATCTTCGTCGGGTTCCCCGATTATCGCTATCAATTGACCCAACGGCGCCGATTCGCCTTCTTTGATAAGAATCTTGCGAAGCACTCCATTGCCGAGGGCCTGCATTTCCATCGTCGCTTTGTCGGTGTCAATCTCCGCGAGTGGCTCGCCCATCGAGACCTTGTCGCCTTCTTTCTTGAGCCAACGAGAAAGCTGCCCCTCCTCCATAGTGGGCGAGAGTTTCGGCATGATCACCTGAGTTGCCATTAAGATTTGCCCTTTGTCAGTTGTCCGTCGTCCGTCGTCCGTGGTAGTGACTCACTATTGTCAGGCGGCCATTTGACCGAGAGAACGCAAAACAACGGACAACTGACCACGAACAATCTGACAGGCTCTTACATGTAAGAAACCTCGCGGACTGCGGCCACCAGTTGATCGACGTTTGGTAAGGCGAGCTGTTCGAGATTTTTGGCGTAGGGCATGGGAACATCCACGCCCGAAACGCGCTTCACCGGAGCGTCCAGATAGTCGAACGCGCGCTCCATAATTTCCATGCTGATCTCGGCTGCAACGCCGCAGAAGGGATGCGACTCTTCCGCTACTACCACCCGGTTAGTCTTCTTTACTGATTCCACGATTGTGTCGATGTCCAAGGGCCTGATCGTTCGCGGATCGATAACTTCGCACGAAACACCTTGTTTCTCCAGTTGCTCCGCCGCCTTCAAAGCGACCGGTACCATTAACGACCTGGCCACAATGGTCGCGTCCGTCCCTTCCCGTTTGACGTCAGCCAGTCCGAGCGGAATCGTGAATTCAGGATCCTCCGGGACTTCACCCTTATTCCCGTACATCCTCTCCTGCTCGATGAAGATCACCGGGTCGTCATCGCGAATCGAAGTCTTAAGCAACCCCTTTGCATCAGCGGGCGTTGAAGGCATCACCACTTTTAGGCCGGGGAAGTAGGCGAACCATGATTCCAGGGCTTGTGAGTGCTGCGAGGAGACCTGGAACGCAGAACCGCCAGGTCCGCGGAATACGATGGGAACCTTGAACTGGCCACCGGACATGTAGAGCATTTTTGCAGCGGAGTTGATGATTTGGTCGGTTGCGAGAATTGAAAAGTTAAACGTCATGAACTCGATGATTGGTCGCAGGCCGACCATCGCCGCGCCCACGCCCAACCCGGCAAACCCCAACTCGGTAATCGGAGTGTCAATAACCCGCTTCGGGCCTAACTCTTCCAGAAGTCCCTTGGTGACTTTATAAGCACCCTGGTATTCGGCGACTTCTTCGCCCATCAGAAAAACATCGTCGTCACGAAGCATTTCTTCCCGGAGCGCCTGGTTAAGGGCCTCCCGCATGGTAATTACGGCCATTAATGGTTCCTCTGATTACTCGCCCGAACTATTCGTTACTCTTGCTGGGTTGTCCGGTTACCCGGAACGATCGGATTGGAATAGACATCCGTATACAACTCTTCGGGCGCGGGCGGCGGACTCTCCTCGGCGAACCGAAGGGCGTGTTCAACTTCTTCGCGGACGCCCTTCTCGATCTCTGCGAGCGCCGCGTCATCGATGATCCCTTTCTCTTTAAGAGTCGAAGAGAACAACGTCACCGGATCGCGCTCCTGGTATTTCTCAATCTCGGCGCGAGTGCGGTAGCTTCCGGGATCAGACATCGAGTGGCCCATGAAGCGATAGGTGCGCACTTCGATTAGCGTAGGCAGATAATCCTTGCGAGCTAGTTGAACAGCTCGCGCGGTAGCTTCTCTCACGGCCAGCACATCCATGCCGTCGACGAACTCTGAAGCGATCTCGTAGGCGCACGCTTTCTCTGCTATATTCTGAAACGACATGGCGCGATCCAGCGACGTGCCCATCCCGTACTGATTATTTTCACAGATGTAAATGCAGGGAAGCTTCCAGAGCTGAGCCATGTTTAGCGATTCGTGAAAAGCTCCCTGGTTGACCGCTGCCTCTCCGAAAAAGCAAAGCGTTACCTGGTCCGTGCCTCTGTATTTCGAAGCGAAGGCAACGCCAGTGGCCAGCGGGATCTGGCCGCCGACTATCGCATGCCCGCCCAGGAAATTTACGTTGCGGTCGAACATGTGCATCGAACCGCCTTTGCCGCGCGAGCAGCCACCCGCCTTTCCAAACAACTCGGCCATCACCGCATCAGGAGATATCCCTTTTGCAATCGCATGGCCGTGGTCGCGATAACTGGTTAAAACGTAATCATCAGTGCGAATTGCGGAAATGGCGCCGATGGCCACAGCTTCCTGACCGATGTAGAGATGGCAGAAGCCGCCAATTTTACCCATGCTGTAAGCCTCGGCGGTTTTTTCTTCGAAGCGCCGAACCAAAAGCATTTGCCGATAAAGCTCGATTAAAGTCTTCCCTTCAACATCGTCAGCGCGTTGCTTCTGGGCGTGCTTGACGGTTTTGATTTGTTGAGCGGCCGCTTTTGGTGGGCCCTGGTCGATCACGCCGGTAGCGCCCTTCTCTCCAGATGCCATACTCATTTCTGACGGAGCGGTCTGTTTGCTCATTTGCTTGAGGTTCTGGGCAACGGTTTCATTCTTATCGCTTAAGAAACGTGTGAACCAAGCGACGGGATGCTCTGCTGTTTTCGGCTTTAGGTGGCTGATTATACGCGACATTTGTAAACACGTGCAAAACTGACCTGGCAGCTACAGAAAAGCGCACCCTGCATGGTGCAGGGTGCGCCCGTGGTGAAGAGTGTAGACCGGGCTTACCCTGAGGCTTCGATCGCGATGGCCGATGCCGCAGCGAGAGTTAGCAGAGTCTTGCGTCCATGTTTATCGCGCTGCATCTTGCGGGCTGCGGCAGTGAGAAGTTCCTCGCTTGTTTCGCCATCCCGCGGAAAGCATCCCACCCCCAGGCTTAGTCGGATTTCCACCATCTTATCTGGGCGCACTGCAAACTTCTGTGTCTCAACCGCACTCCTAATTCGTTCACCCACGGAGGCGGCCATCTGAGTGGACGCCATGGGCATGATCGCCACGAATTCGTCACCTGCGTAACGAGTTAAGATATCCATTTGCCGGAGTTCTCGACGAATCACTCCGGCGATGCTGGCCAGCAAGCGATCACCAGTTGCGTGGCCATACTCGTTATTGATTCGTTTGAAATCGTCGATGTCCATGCTAATAAGCGCAAGCTCCTCACGATTCATGCGCTGGCCTTCAGCAATACGCTGCTCGAGCATCATGTAAAACGCGCGAGCGTTGGGAAGCTCTGTGAGCGGATCGACAAGTGCGCTTTCCTTGGTTTTCTCATATGTAAGAGCGTTATTAAGCGCGTTCGATGCATGCTGGCAAACTGATTCCAGCAAGCGAACATGTTCGGTGGTGTACGACGCAAGCTTCTTGGAAAGGAGGGTTATGGCGCCAAACGCGCCATCTTCGCGAAGTAGGGGAGAAGCGAGCACGCCCCGGTATTGTTTGGAAACGTCCTCTGCCATTCCTACCAGATCTAATTCGGGCGAAGCGTTGCACATAGTTCGCGCATTGGCGATGACCCAGCCGGTTATGCCGTCGCCTACATTCATGCGGCGGCGGGCGAACAATGCGGCGTGTTGGCCATCGACGTGAACAGCGACTGCCTTGCCAGACTTTTCATCGACAACAAAGATGACGCACGTGTCAAAAGGCACTATCGCGCGAAGCTTGTTCGTTACCAGAGTGACGGTGTCGTTGATACTTAGCGAGGAGCCTATTGTCTGGGCTATTTCGTGAAGCGCGAAAACCTCCCGCTGCGCCTCCGAGATCGATCGAAAGCCCGAGGTGTCGTAGGGACTACCCATAACGTCGGAGGCCAGACCGGCATCGGGCTGGGTATTGGTTATATAATCGGCCGCCAACCCTTTGCTGTGGACCTGTTCCCGAATGTCCTCAGCGTCAATCAGCGCGTCAAACTCCAAAACGTGTTCCACGAATTTACGAACGACGCGAGGATCGAAGGCCGTGCCAGCCATGCTCTCAAGCAAGGCCAGAGAATCCTCACGCTCCATCCCTTTACGATAAGGCCGATCGCAGCGCGTTGCGTCGTAGAAATCGACAACGGAAATGATTCGGGCCACCAACGGAATAGCCTCCTCTGTTAGCCCTTTTGGATAGCCGGAACCATCCCACTTTTCGTGATGGTAGCGAACTATATCTTCTACGGGATAAGGGAAGTTAACTCGGCGGAGAATGTCACCACCAACTACCGGGTGAATCTTCATTTTGGCGAATTCTGCCTCGGTTAGTTTACCGGGCTTGTTGAGTATGTACTCAGGAACCGCCAGTTTGCCGATGTCATGCAAGAGGGCTCCAGCGACAAGCGCCCGCAACTCAGGCTCAGTTACCGACAAGAGATTGCCCATTTGACGGGCGTAGATCTGGGTGCGACGGACATGCCCGTGGGTTGTCTGGTCCTTGGCATCGATGGCTATGGCCAGAGACTCAATTGTATTCATATGAATAGTGGCCATCTCTTCGATGTGCTTTCGTTTCTCCTCTTCCCCTCGTCTTATTTCTTCAAAGCGCTTCTCGTTGAACCTATAGAGCAAGTGAACAAGGCTGATAATTAGGAGACCAAGAAGCACATAGGGAAGGCCTGATCCGCGAATGGCTGAATAGAAGAGTACCGCGGAAGCCGCTCCGGCGACCTGGGTGGTCAATGTCCATACTATACTGTCCTGGGAGAACAGGACTGCGGCTTTGCCCCCGTCGATGCGGAGGAACGATGCCGTCGCCAATGTGCTGAGAAAATATTGCAGAACGGCAAGCACACAGACCGGTATCAGAAAGACGTTTAAAGGCAGTCCGCCCTCCAACCCGATGTTGGGGTTGTCAGCAAAAAGCCGCACCAGCATTCCGTAGCATGAGGCCGATACAAAAGTTGAAATGACAGCTATGGCAGTGGTGAAGATGGACTCTCTTCTGCTGGTGAGCCGACAGGTGGACATGTAGCCAACGATAGCGGCTAGAAGTGTTGCTGGTCCGGCCGTATCCGTCGGCGGAATTGCATACAGCATCACAGCCAGGAACACCAATGCGTCAGCGACCGACTTCCGGCTCTGGCTAACCCCATCCGTGCCAGTCAAGGGTACGGTGAAACGGCTCGCGGCAAAGGTTAGGAGAACTAGATTGAACAGAGACGCAAGCCCGGCCGGGCTCATTAACGGCAACTCTAGAATTGAGAGGATTGCTGAACACAAAACCAGCCCGGCCGTTGCCGAGATAACAATAAAGAAAGCGCTACTCTTCCAGTTACGTTCTTGCATCGTGACTTCGAATCGTTCTTACTGTATGGGCGGGGACTTTGACCACCTCACGCTTGAATTAGTTCTCATCGCGAGAGGCAGCAGGTTGGGCCTGTGTTTCGTGACATTTTGCGGATTTACCTTGATCAGCAGCGGCAAACAGTGTTTGGCACCGTGCTAAATTTAACTCTTTCAGCAGGTTGGAGTCAAGGCGACGCCAGGAGTCGTCGCGCCCGCGATCGTGGTTAAGGTGTACCGAGCTAACTCGTGGGGAGAAAAGGCTCATTTAAAACCGTCACACCCTGACGCTGGCGCGGCTGGGTCAACTGAGAGACGAGCTGTTCCGGGTCCGTCGCCGGCTCGCCGCAAGTGAAATGCTCGCAAACATATGCCGCCGGACTGTTATTGACCAACCCTCGATCGCGCAAGAGAGGAATAAGCTCGGAGCTTCGGCTATCCCCAGGTGCCGCATGGGCTACAACTTTGTTGGGAATATACTTCTGCCATACCGCATTTCGCAAAAGGCGAGTCGGTGGTAAATCATGATCGCCAATGATGGCAATCTCTTTGGGCGTTCCCAGAAAAAAGTCGAGAGCGCAAAGCGCCCGCCCAAAACCAGATGGATATTGCCGCAAGGAGTCTGCGACAAGGCGTAAGATGGTCACCGCCCTTCTTTGGTAGTCGTGGCGATCTGTTAAGGCGGCGAGGCGAAGCATCACTTCGATTGCGACGGAATTCCCTGAAGGAGTGGCGTTATCGAAATAATCCTTTGAACGGACAATCAGACTTTCGTGACTTCTCCCCGTGTAGAAAAACCCCCCGTCTTGATCATCCCAGAATTCGTCGATCATCTTGTTAGTTACAGAAAGAGTCGCCTTAAACCATTCCAATTCTCCGGTGGCCTCGTACAGGGTCAAGAGTCCGTCGCTGAGAAATGCGTAGTCTTCCAGATAAGCATTCAGTTTCGCAGTGGCGTCTTTGTAAGTTCTTAAAAGCAGGTCATCACGACGCAAATTGTCGAGGACGAACCGGGCATTGCGTCTGGCAATCTCTAAATAATCCGCGCGGTCCAGAATCGCTGCTGCTTCGGCAAAGCTTGCCAGCATCATTCCGTTCCAGGCAGTGAGAATCTTCTCGTCACGATCGGGTTTCACCCGGTTTTCACGTAGCTCAAAGAGTTTGCGCCGCGAGCGTTCCAATGATTGTAGAAGGTGATCAGGAGTAACTCTCGCTCTAGCTGCTACATCTTCGAGGGGCCGAGTAACATTTAGAATGTTCTTAGCTTCAAAGTTCCCTTCCTCGGTGACATCGTAATAAGCCGAGAAGAGCACTGTGTCCTCCTGGTCCAGAATCGAAGCGACTTGCTCGGGAGTCCATACGAAAAACTTCCCCTCTTCTCCTTCGGAATCAGCGTCTTGTGTAGAGTAGAAGCCGCCGTTAACATTCGTCATCTCCCGTACGACGTAATCAAGAATACCTTCGACGATCCTGCGCGCCGACACGTCATTGGTTAGCTGGTAGTAGTGCAGATAGACTCGAGAAAGGAGCGCATTGTCATAAAGCATCTTCTCGAAATGCGGCACCAGCCATTTCGCGTCCGTCGAGTAACGGTGAAAACCGCCGCCCAGGTGATCGTAGATGCCGCCGTCAGCCATCTTGCGGCAAGTGTTAGCGACAATCTTTAAAGCTTCCTGGCTTCCCGTGCGGTCATGGACGCGCAGCAGAAACTCTAAGGTCATGGCCGGCGGAAATTTTGGAGCGCCCCCAAAGCCGCCATTAACCGGGTCATAGCTCTTGACGATCCCTTTAAAAGCATGGTCCAGGAGTGCTTGCGTTAGCGGTTCAATTGATTCATGCGCAAGGCTCAAGCGATTCAGTTCGACAAGGATCGAGGCGCCGGTTTGCTCAATGTCCTCCGGTCGCTCCCGGTAGGCTTCTGCCATACTGATGAGCACACGTGGAAATCCAGGCATGTTGTATCGATCTTCCGGAGGGAAATAGGTTCCGCCATAGAACGGGACACCTTCAGCGGTGAGAAAGACGGTCATCGGCCAACCGCCGTGATGCGTCATCATCTGAACAGCATTCATGTAGATCTGATCCAGATCCGGACGCTCTTCGCGATCAACTTTAATACTGACAAAGTTCTCGTTCATGAGTCGCGCAATCTCTTCGTTTTCGAATGATTCGTGCTCCATGACATGGCACCAGTGACAGGCTGAATATCCAATGCTCAATAGAATTGGCTTATTTTCGCCGCGTGCTGCCGCGAAAGCTTCTTTGCCCCAGGGATACCAATCTACGGGATTATGGGCGTGTTGCAAAAGATACGGGCTGGTTTCGCTAATCAACCGGTTCGTGTGTTTGTGATCTGACATATCCACCTCTTTGTGGTGTGGACTAATGGCTGCGATCTGGCTTGTAGATTCGAGTTTTATTGTACAGCCCGACGCGATGATCGACGAATGTGAGATTGCTCTCAGGAATTTGCTATACTCGCACAACTGAATGGTGATTCATTTCTGACTTGAAACCTCTTGGCGAAGGATCAATTGGGATGGAACGCGAAACGCTGGAAATGGATGTCGTCTTTGTGGGTGGCGGACCGGCAAACTTGAGCGGAGCATTGCATCTTGCACGGCTAATCGGGAGCCATAATGAGGCAGCCGCAAAAGGGGCGGGACAGAAGCCGCTGGGTGAGATCGAGATTGGGATAATCGAGAAAGGCGCATCAGTCGGGGCTCATATCCTTTCCGGAGCGGTAATGGATCCGCGAGCGCTCGGGGAATTGATTCCAGACTTCATCGAGCAAGGCGCACCAGTTGAATCTCCCGTCAAAGAGGACCACTTCCTTTACCTGACAGAGAAGCATGCGATTCGGTCCCCGATAACGCCACCGCCGCTAAAGAATCACGGCTACTACATCGTTTCCTTGAACCGGCTCACGGCGTGGCTGGGCGAGAAATGCGAAGAGGCGGGTGTGAATATCTTCCCGGAGTTTCCCGGAGCGGAGATGCTCTACGATGCAGATGACCGAGTGATTGGAGTTCGCACGGGCGATAAAGGAATCGACAAGGAAGGGAAGCCGAAGGCCAACTTCGAGCCGGGAATTGATTTGCACGCGAAGGTAACCGTGCTCGGCGAAGGAGCTCGCGGTTCTTTGACCAAGAAACTCACCGAACGTCTTGGTCTTGACGAAGACCGGGCACCTCAGGTTTACAGTATTGGCGTCAAAGAACTGTGGGAGCTGCCGGATGATCGATATCCCAGCGGCCGCGTGACACATACATTGGGTTTCCCTTCAGATGCTCACACTTACGGCGGCGGCTGGATCTACGGAATGCAAAATCGCATTCTCAACATCGGCTATGTAACCGGTCTCGACTATCAAGATCCCCTGCTCGACCCGCACGCGGAGTTTCAGCGGTTCAAGTCGCATCCCTTCCTCTCGCGATTGCTGGATGGCGGCAAAATGATCCGTTACGGCGCCAAGACAATCGCCGCCGGTGGCTACTTCGCCATGCCGAGGATCTACGCCGACGGAGTGTTACTCGTGGGCGACTGTGCTGGATTTCTCAACTCGCAGCGACTGAAAGGAATTCACTCGGCGATAAAGAGCGGCATGCTGGCTGCGGAAGCCATCTTCGAGGCATTGTTAGCCGGAAATTTCTCAGCACGCCAACTGCAACGCTATGAGCACCTCGTAAATGAGAGTTGGATCATACCGGAACTGCGCAAGGTTAGGAACTTTCATGCGGGCTTCAAGCATGGACGTTGGCTGGGATTAGTAAACACCGGGCTGCAGTTCGTTTCCGGCGGTCGGGCCTGGGGAATTCTCGATCGCACGAAAGCGGAGCCTGGACATGAAGTGATGAAGAAGCTCTCTGCTTACGGATATCATGGCGACGAAATAGAACAGCGTTATCACGGACTTCGTTTTGACGGCAAGACGACCTTCAACAAACTTACCGACGTCTATCATGCCGCGGTCGGGCACAACGAGGATCAGCCCGCGCACTTGCATGTTCTGGATACAAACATCTGTTCCACGCGTTGCGCTGAGGAATATGGCAACCCCTGCCAGCGCTTTTGTCCGGCAGCGGTTTACGAGATGGTTGACGATGGAACGAACGGCCGGCGCAAACTTCAGATCAACTTCTCGAACTGCGTTCACTGCAAAACCTGCGACATCATGGATCCGTATCAGATTATCAATTGGGTGACTCCGGAAGGCGGTGGCGGGCCGGATTACAAAGGAATGTAGGGAGGGTGTCTTAATTTGAGAATTGACTTGGTGGACCAACGATCCACTAAACCACCCAAACGAACACGAAAAATGTTGTCAGTGACCTTTCGTGGTATTTTCGTGGTTCCGGGCATATCTCTCTTCGTTGCTATTCCTTATCTTCGTCTGTAACCGTAAAGTTCACCTTACCGCGCATGACCTCTTCCAGGGCAATACGGGTGGGTTTGTGCTTTACCGGATCGATTTCGATGCGCGGGCGGGCCCCGCGCTGCAGCTGTTTGCTTCTCTTGGCGGCAAGAATAATGAGCCGGTACTTGGAATCTACTTCCGGAGCCTGAAGCTCACCTAAGGCATTTTCCAGATCTGCTTTTGTTGCTGGCATGATGGATGATGTCCTCCCGTTGGCGCTCATTAGATCAATTAGCTATTAGACCAGGTTCCGAACAGTCAGGATCAAGGCTCGGTTGCGGATCTTCTGGACTGCGCCTCCGATAGTTTCGTAATTCAGTTTGATTCAGTTTAAGAAAAACTCTCGACTGCTCGCTTGATCCGAGGTTCCTGGCGGACTCGGCGGGCTCTCTCGGCCTCGATTATACAGGTTAGTTGTCCGACCGCCCTTTCCACCTCATCATTGATGATCACGTAGTCAAACGCTTTGTAGTGCTCCAGCTCCGCGGGCGCGTGTCTTAGCCGCAACTCAAGCTCCTCCGGTGAATCGGTTCCTCGCGCTATTAACCGCTGCCGCAGTATCTCAACCGATGGCGGTAGGATGAAAATGCTGACCGAATCTATGACTAAATCACGGACGCTGGCTGCCCCTTGCACGTCCACTTCGAGAATGATGTCACGTCCTTCAAATACCTCACGAGAGACCTGATGGCGGCTGGTTCCGTAGAGCTTGTTATGCACATGAGCCCATTCCAGAAATTCACCGGCTGCCACCATTGCCGCAAACTTTTCCGGCGTCACGAAGAAGTACTCGCGTCCTTCAACTTCGCCATTACGCGGCGCGCGAGTGGTAAATGAAACCGAGTAACTAAGAGTCAGCGACTGCTTTAACACCTTTTGAATGAGCGTGCCTTTGCCGCCGCCCGAGGGAGAACTCACAACGAAGAGAATGCCGCGCGTCAGCTCTTCCGAAGCGAGGGTATCTGGTCGTTTAAACTCTTTCTGCTCACTCGACATTCTGGACCTGCTCGCGCAGTTTCTCCACCTCAGCCTTGATACCGAGTGCGGCCTCTTTGATTAAAAGCTCCGTTGCTTTCGAGAGAGTCGTATTTGCTTCTCGATTAAGTTCCTGCAGCAGAAAGTCGAGCATCTTCCCGGTCTCCCCTGTGGAATTCAGCGCCTCGCGAAATTGGGCCAGATGACTGTGAAGTCGAACCATCTCTTCACTGACATCACTCCTATCAGCCAGATACGCGACTTCCTGAGCCATCCGTGAAGGATCAAGCTCAACCAGTTGGTTTTCTCGATTGAACAGCTCCCCCACCCGCTTTTGCAGACGCGCGCGATAGCTGTCAACCAATCCACTCGCGGCGGCTTCAATAACGGGAACCAGCGCTTCGATGTTGTCGACCCGTTCGCGCATTTCTCTGCGCAAAGCCTCGCCTTCCTGTGATCGCATACTTTCGAGCTCCGCAAGTGCTCCATCGAGCGCGCGCTCAATGCCGGCAATCATGCCGTCGTTGAGGCCGTCGCGCGCGGTTTGCAGTGCTCCCGGAAGTCGCGCCAGTACATTGATGTCCAGATCGCCGGCAATACCAAACTCACGTTGCATTTCTCTCAGGGCAATCACATAGCCGGTTATCAGCGGCCGATTTAACTCATAGGCAACTGGGGACGTGCGTTCAAACGTAACGGTTACATCAACCCGACCCCGCGAGAGCCGGGAACTGATGCGACGTTTGATCGGTCCTTCCATCGGCGAGAGTTCTCCCCCCAGGCGTAGATGCACATCGAGAAACCGGTTATTAACCGTCTTCAAATCGACAGACACGGAGAAATCATCTCCAGTTGCAGAGCCACGCCCATATCCCGTCATTGATTTCATAGGTTTTGTTAGGAGTCAGCTTGAACTACTGACAACTGACCACTGACTTACTGGCCACTGACTAGGGACAGCTCCGCTTCTTCGTCTGCAAACTGAAGCTCATAGAGCTTCTTGTACTGACCGGCACGGGACAGCAACGTCGTGTGGGTTCCCATTTCGATAATCCGACCTCCTTCCATTACTACGATGGTATCAGCGCGACGAATGGTAGAGAGGCGGTGAGCAATCACGATGGTGGTGCGGTTGCGAACCAGATTAGCTATTGCGCGTTGCACGTAGCGTTCGGATTCTGCGTCCAGGGCCGAGGTAGCCTCATCCAGAATCAGCAGCGGCGCGTCAACCAGCAACGAGCGGGCGATAGCCAGGCGTTGGCGCTGTCCGCCGGAAAGGAAAACTCCCCGTTCGCCGACAATCGTTTCGTAGCCTCGCGGGAGTTCCATGATGAAGTCGTGTGCGAAAGCAATGCGTGCGGCTTCTTCGATTTCAGCCTGGGTGGCCTCGGGCCTTCCGTAGGCGATATTATGAAGAACACTGTCATTGAAAAGCACGGTTTCCTGAGTGACCAGGGCAATTTGACGTCTCAAGCTTGCGAGCTTTACATCTCGTAGATCAATCCCGTCCCAGAGCACTTTGCCGGAAACCGGATCATGAAAGCGCGGAAACAGCTTTGTGAGCGTCGATTTGCCTCCTCCTGATTCACCTACGAGTGCGACCATCGCACCAGCGGGAATCTTCAGGTCAATGTTGCGCAATACGGGGCGCGCCTCATTTGCGTAATCGAAAGAAACATTTTGTAGTTCGATGGCGTGCTTTAGTGGCGGGAGCTCAGTCGCATGCTCTTTCTCGGGAATTTCCGCGTGCTCGTCCAGCACTTCCCAAACGTGATGCGCCGCGGCCAGGGCCTGCTCCATGCTGTTCTGTAATCGCGAAAGTTTGCGCATGGGGTCGTAGCTACGAAAGAGAAAAAACAGGAACGTCAGAAACTGTGCCGCGTTCATGCGTCCCGACATGATCTCACGCTGACCAAAGAAGAGCAGAAAAACGACGAAGACCACTCCCAGCATTTCGATGGTCGGCGGAGCAAATCCGGAGATACTGGCGGTGCGCAAATTCGCCCGGACGATTCTCCTGGCCACCTCAGTGAAACGAGCAGATTCACGCGCTTCAGCGCGATAAGCCTTAACAATATTTTGATTGGATAGTGCTTCCTGCGCTGTATCTGTAAGCTCTTTATTCCCTTCAAAGCTTTCGCGAGCGAGATTGCGTAGTTTGGTGCCGAACCTTGCCGTAAGCACGGCAATGATTGGCGCAATCGTCAACGAACCCAACGTCAGTCGCCAACTGTAATAAAAGGACGCGGAGAGAAACGCTATCAGAGTGAAACTCTCGCGGAGCATATCGCGAATCGTGCCGGTAACCGCGGTTTCTATTGCCGCCGCGCTGGAAATCAGACGCGAGACGAGATAGTTGGTGCGGTGACGCTCGAAGAAACTTGCTGACTGCGAGAGCAGGTGACTGTAGAGATCCTGGCGAAGTTTCAGGACGGCCGACTGCCCGATGCGCGCCATTAGATATGTCGAAAAGTACTCGGCTATTCCTTTGGCAAGGGTAAATGCCAAAAGCAGAATCGCAATAATCTTCCAGGCTTCCAGACCCGATGGAGGGATGATGTGCTGCAGACCGAAGAGGGTAGGAGTGCGCTCGCCGCCGCCTTGGGCAAAGGCTTGATCAAAGATGGGCACGATTAGCGCGCCGATCGCGCTTTCCAGCACACCGACTAGCAGCATCGCAAAAGTCGCAACAGTGAAAGTTCTCCAGTGAGGTCGCAGGTACTTAAGCAGTCGTCTCAAATCGTGCATTGCGGTCGCGAAACTCTCTGATCCGTAGGCAAAAGGAAGGTCGAAATACGGACGTGAAACTAAAAAAGCAACTATACTTACCGATGCTTAACTGCGTCAAGCTGAGTAATTTAGGTGCTGGTTCAGATTGACTCCAGAAGTTCAGAGTTCACTTTTAGGTTGCCTCAAGCCGTGCGACAAGCTAAAGCTTGATGAACTCTAAACTGCTCGACTTTGGCCTTCTCCTCGTGGTCCCATCCGCAACCTTTATCGATTGCTAACCGCCAACTGGGTTATACTTCAAATGCGATTTTCGTCGTTCAAATCACACCTGCTGCAGGTCACTAATCTTGGAACAGCAACAGCAAACTATTAAACACGCTGGGAAGCGGCTTCTTATCGTTGACGACGACGCGGACATGCGGCTTCTGCTGGCCGAGTATTTTCGGCGCCTGGGGTTTCAGGTAGAAGAGAGGGAAAGTGGTGGCTCAGCGTTGGAGCCGGCCGCAGTCGGGCGGTTTGATTGCTTTATTCTGGATGTCTCGATGCCCGGAATGTCCGGATTTGAATTGCTGAAGCGCGTAAGAGCCCGCGGCGTGCAAACTCCAGCCCTATTCCTAACCGCCCATGATGACCTCGATTACAAGGTCGCCGGTTTCGAGGCCGGCGCGGACGACTATCTCGCAAAGCCTTTCAGTCCACGCGAACTGGAGTATCGCGTGGATGCGCTACTCAGGCGTTCTGGGACCGTTTCGGAGGATAAGGCCGGTGAGCGTATAGAAGTTGGAGACTTGATAATAGACAAGCGTCGCCATGAGGTCAGCAGACAGGGTGAACGTGTTGACCTCACACCGCTTGAATTCCAGATTCTTGAGTTGCTGGCCTCTGAACCTGGCCGCGCCTGGTCCAGGAATGCGCTATTGGACCACGTCTGGAGCACCGACTACGAAGGTTATCAGCGCAATATCGACCCGCACATCAATCGCTTGCGAAAGAAACTAGAGATTGATCCGAAGAACCCTCGATACGTGCTGACTGTCCGCGGCGTCGGATACAAGCTTAACGAAGCGCCGTGAGTACGGGTCCTCTTGTTGCCCCATGCCTGAGTCCCAGTCGCTGAGATCAGATTAGGAGAAGATTCATTGGAATGTTGTGGATACTTGGCGTGGCGCTAATTGCCTTCTGGTTTGTTCTAAAGGTCATTCTTCACAAGGGCGGCTACTCACATATCCTGCTATTGACGGGGATTTCCCTGCTTATCATTCAATTTGCGGCTTACCGAAGGGCTAATTATCAAAAGAATCCGCCGGGGCGTAGTGGGTCAGTTTGATCGCGGAAGTTTGGATTCAACCTCTAGGTTGCCGTTTCGCGGCCACAAACCAAAGTTTGATGAACTCTAAACTACCATTTCCAATTTCGTCGATAGCTTGACCCTCTCATAACCTTCGGCAACAATGATTCGCTTCGCTGCATCAAGAGAAGAGGCAGTTTTAACGTTTCCGAAACCCGGCCCGCTGGGCAACCTCGAATTGCATTTTAAGTTAGGAGCTTTGCCATGATTATTAGCCATCTTTCTCTGAGACGCCTTGCCGTTGTGGTATGTCTGAGTTGCGCCCTCAGCCTGGGTGAACCGGCCCTGGCCCAAAGCGATGTGCCGCGGCAAACCGTCGCGATAACGTATCCGCTCGATGAAACCATTAGCGTGAAGTTTCGCGGTACCACACTGCTGCCCCGACTGAAGGGCGAGGCAAAGGTAAGGCGGGCCGGGCGGCGCGGCACGCGAGTCGAACTTAGTCTGGACGATCTGACTCGTGCCTCAGAGCTGGGTGGCATTTACACTACCTATTTGCTATGGGCTGTTTCACCGGACGGCCGGGTCGATAACTTGGGCGAGATCAAGAGAAGCGGCAGCGGATTTATTAATTCAAAGCTCGATGTTACGACGCCGCTCCAGACGTTCGCGTTGATAGTGACCGCTGAACCCCACTTTCTCATGAAGGTTCCCAGCCGCATGGTAGTGATGGAAAACCTGCCGCCTCAAAGAACTGGTGGGAGTCAGATATCCACTGTCAACGTGCAATACATCGGAAATTCGAGCGACTACTTCAAAGACAGTCGGGTGCCGGAGATTGCCGATCGAGATTACCGCGACACCCCGGTATCCCTTCTGGGTGCGCGTCAGGCGTTGAATCTCGCAAAGTTTGCCGGTGCGAATCAGGATGCGCAAGGGGAGTTGCAACAGGCAGACGATGATCTGCAGGCTGCGGAGAAGGCGTGGAGATTCGACCAGTCATCGGCTGAAGTTGATGTACTGGCGCGCAAGGCGACCTCATCAGGGGCCCGGGCTGAAGAGATGGCTGTGGCCAGACGCGGAGCGCGTTTGCGCCGCGAAGATATTCAACGACGAGACGAGGCATTGCGGACGGCTGAGAAGACCGCGGAGAGTGCACAAAGCGAGATCGACCAACTACGCGCTGCGCTTGATCGGGAACAGAGAGCCCGCGAGTTGGCTGAAAGAGATGTGGCCACGGCAAACGAGCTAACTCGCGAACAACGAATCGAAATCTCCCGTCTACGCGATGAACTGCAGACCGTCAGGGCCGAAGGCGACGCGGCGAAGATCAAAGCCGCACGTTTCGAAGGGGAGAAGCAGGCCGAGGACGCACGCAGGGAGGCGGCCCAGCGCGAGCAACAGAGAATCGCCGCCCAGGCGACATTGAAGCAAACCCTTGGAAAGTTTGGAACCTTGAGAGATACGACCACCGGACTTCAACTCGCGTTGCCGGAATCGATTTGGACCAGCGCGCGCGGTTCAAATCTGGCAGCCACCGCAGCAGCCAAACTCGAGCCGCTCGCCGCCCTCCTGGCGAGCAATCCAGACTATCAGATTTTGATCGAGGTCTACACCGACAATAAAGGCGACGAGGTTTCACTGCAACAGCTTACCCAGGAGCGCGCCCGAGTTCTGTCAGAACGGCTACAGTCCGCCGGAGTAGATCCGTCTCGGATTCAAGCCAATGGCATGGGCGCGTCAAACCCCCTGACAAGGAATACGACCGTAGCGGGCCGTTCGCGCAATCGCCGAACGGAAATAACTCTGACGCCAATCCAGGCGCGCAGCGCCACGAATTAGTAGGCGGACTGGCAGGAGCAGGAGGCGGGAGAACCGAAGATCGAAGCCAGCACCTGAGACCTTCAGCAATACGATCCGCTACCAGGCTGATGCAGTTTGAATCGACCGATGAAGTCTTGTAATGCCACTTCACTACGGAACCGCGAACGGTAGCGACCGAATACTGGATTCAACAGCATTCGGGAATTTTGGCATCATCAGAACAGGAGCAGTGTTGTTTCAGAACCAGCGCGCGATGCCAACACTCTTCACTCCGTTAGGAGTGAAATGTCTATAGCACTGGACGCCCATCCCCACCTTCGACGCCGTTCGGAGGGCGGAACTCAACTTGGCAGGTACTAATCTAGTATCAATCCGCCCCTCCGAACGGCGAAGGAATATTCATTTCACTCCTCCGGAGTGAGGAGCCTCCGAACAACTATGCGTATCGCCGCTCACGGTTTCCTTGCCGGTGCAAGCGCCCCCAACGAACGCAAAGGCCCGATGCGGCGAGCCTCGATCTGCAATTCCTTCGTTATCCATGTTTTTCCGCCGTCCGTGGAGCGGTCGGCGGTCCAGGAAAAGCGATCCGGCCGGATGTCGTAGTAGCGAATTCGCCAAGTCGATGGATTTTGACTCAGCACGCCGAACTTTTGCTCAAGGTGCATTTCGGCACCTATTTTCTGCGCCACGCCCATATCATTTAATCCGTTACCCGCGTCCATTCCAACCAGCTCCCACCGATCCAGTACGCCGTTGTAAGCGCGGAGCGTGGTCGTCACGTAGTGGGTCTCGCCATGGTCGCCGACGATGCGATACTCGTCCAGGATTTGGCCCTCGCCGAGACGCACTGCGCTCCAGTATCCGCGGCCCTTTCCCCACTCGCGACTTAACGAAGTGAACTCCCAATCACCGAGCAGGTAGTCGAATTCATTCTGATGTGCGTCGTAGGACGCCTTGATCTGTTCGGGCGTTTTCTTGGGAACGGTCTGCGCGAACAGCGGTGATGCGCTCGCCAGCATAGAGGCGAGCAAGGTGCCGGCAAAAACAAAGAACCTCAAAGTCATCGACTTAACCTCCAAAAAGGGGATGCGAATCTGATTGCGAGTTTATGAGGGACGCGTGCGCAATACAAGAGTCAGAACCGAGGAGCGATGGTGGCGATGGAACTTGAGACCCAAGCTTGGTATCTTGGCCAACATGATCATACGTCAGAGCCCACAAGCGTTGGAAGAGGCTGCCAGGATAATCCTTGCAGGAGGTCTCATTGGCTTTCGCACTGACACCTTCTATGGCCTCGGCGCCGACCCGCTGAATCCGCTTGCCGTCCGCAGAACTAGACATCTGAAGAGCAGGGAAGAAACCAAGCCGATTCTGCTGCTGATTTCGGATTACGATGGAGTTGCCCACTTCATCAAGGACCCTTCCGATCTCTTCCTCTCGATGGCGAGTCTGCATTGGCCTGGCCCGCTCACCCTGGTCGGCAACGCGCACCCTGGTTTACTCGAAGAGTTAACCGCGGGAAGCGGAACTATTGGTTTACGGCTCCCGAACGACGAAGACGTGCGTGCTCTCGTGCGCGCTTGTGGTGGAGCCCTGACGGCAACCAGCGCTAACCCATCCGGCGGTTTACCGGCACGAACCGCTAGAGATGTGGAAGCTTACTTCGGAGCTGGAATTGATTTGATTATCGACGGCGGAGAAGTGACGGTCATGGAGTCTTCAACCGTATTGGATTTGAGTGGGCCAGAGCCACGATTGATTCGCGAGGGAGCGATTTCACGAAAGGCGCTGAATGAAAAGCTGGTCGCCGACCCACCATGACACAAGGATAAGACGATCCACGAAAGCACGAAATGACTCGAACTAAGGCCTCTCTTCGTGACCGTTCGTGTGATTTCGTGGATCGTTCTTAGTTTTTCAGCAGCCTGCTAGACTTTATGCTGTCACTCGCTACCGCGAGCTGGAAAGAAATTCTAATCGCAGTACCGATGGTTCTGACTTGAGTCGCATTGTTACTGGCCTACCAGCGCATCACTGGTCGCTGCCCACGCGCTTCAATTCCTCCAGCGTGCGCTTGTGTTGCTCGAGTTTCTGACCTGCCTCGGCCAGTTTGCCTTGCGAAGTCAGGCGTTGGTAATCCTCAAACTCCTGGACAGCCTTAGTAATCAACTGCTGTAGGTTGTCCCCCGACGGAGGTGACGCCGCCGGCTTCGGCGCGGTTTGATCAATCTTTGTCGGTGCACCGTCTGGCTGGGGAGGAGTTTTCCCGGCTTCGCCGAATAGATTGGTCATTGCCTCGTCAAAACTCTTCCCGTATCCAACCCGCTCCTGAATAGCAAGAACGACGAGACGCAGCTCGGGCATTGGACTGCGAGTGGCCTGCAGATACACGGGTTCGACGTAAAGAAGCGAGCGCCCGATAGGAATTACCAGCAAGTGGCCGCGCAAGACCCGCGAGCCCTGCTGATTCCAGAGGCTAAACTGTGCCGACAGTTCGGCGTTTTGATCGATGCGTGCTTCTATTTGCAGCGGCCCCTCGATCAGACGAGACTGCGGAAAGTTGTAGACGAGAAGTTTGCCGTAGTTTTCTCCGTCACTGCGTCCAGCCATCCAGCCAATCATATTGTTTCGATTTGCCGGAGTGAACGGCAGGATGAGAACGAATTCATTAGATGGTTGCTCGCCGGGAAGCTGCATCAGGACATAGTAAGGGTCGATAGATTGAGACTGGTTCTTGGTCTGATCATCGCGACCGAGTTGGTTCGCTACGCTCCAGACATCCTCCCGCTGGAAAAATATCTTGGGATTCTGGGTGTGATAAAGGCCGTAAACTTCCCCCTGCACGCGAATCATCGTTTCCGGATAGCGCACGTGGGAGCGCAGATCGGCAGGCATCGCGCTGGCATCCTGAAACAGGGTGGGAAAGGTCGCCCGATACGTGGCGATTAACGGGTCCTGAGGATCGAACACGTAAAACGCGACCGAGCCGTTATAGGCGTCGATAACTACCTTCACACTATTGCGAATATAGTTAATGCGGTTACCGCCGACTTGGTGATGACGCGAGTAGGGGAAACTTGACGATTCCGTGAAGGCATCGAGTAACCAGAAAAGCCGGCCTTCCTCGCTCACCACAATATAAGGATCATTATCGTAGATTAGAAACGGAGCGACTCCGTTGACAATCTCTTTGATGCTTCGTCGAATAAGAGCACGGCTTTCCGAAGTCACATCATCGGAAAAGGGGAGTTTTGAAAGGTCGTTCAGGGCCCAGGCGAGCAGAATGCGCCGGGCGCGGCCACCGATCTTGATGCCCCCCGTTCCTTCATATGTGGTGTATGTGTTTGTTTCGCCTTGCGGGAAATCAAACTCCTTTTGGGCGGTGTTTACGTAAACATCAGTGTCGGTTTTCTGACCGAAGTAGATCTGAGGCCGGGTAATGGTGATTTCCTGGGTGCGAGTTTCGATAGGCATATTCGACACCAGGAAGCGGGGCATTCCTTCCGGGGTGAACTCATTGGCAGTGTTCATCGTCAAACCGTAACCGTGCGTATAGATCAATTTCTCGTTAATCCAGTTACGCGAAGACTCCGGCAGTTTCTGAACATCCATTTCGCGCGCCGCGAGCATTACCTGCCGCGTCTGGCCCCCAATATTATAGCGATCGACATCGACATCAGGAAAATCGTAGTACGTGCGAATCGTTTGAATTTGCTTGAGCGTGTCTTGCAGAGCTTGCCAATCCCAAAGCCGGATGTTTTCCAGGGTCGCCTGATTAGCGCTGAGGTTCAGCGCTTCGATCGAGTTCTCCGCTTCAAATTCGCGCAATTCAACTTGTTCCAAACCAAATGCCCGGCGCGTCCATTCAATGTTGTGCTCGATGTACGGCGTCTCGCGCCCAAGTTCGTTGGGCTTGACGATGAAACTGTTGATATAGGTTGGGACGATGACCACGCCCACGATATAGACTCCGATCGGAATCGCGAGCGCCAACAATAACAGACGCAGCCCTCTCTTGGTAAAAGCGTTCACGAGTGAAAGCGCTGCGCCAATAATGAGCGCGAATGAGACGAAGAGAAGTGCAGGCAGCAGATAGTTCGCTTCAGTGTAAGTAACCCCGGAAAATGTTTGATGATCGGTCCAGAGATAAGGAAAACGAGAGAGATAAGTTCGCCAGGCAATAACGAGAAGAAATCCTGCCAGCGCGCAAGAGATTGCCGCGAAGGCGCTTCCTGAAGAAAGCGAGCGCGCGGACTTCAGAACTCTCTGGGGTATCGTAAGCAAGGAAAAAACTACCGAGGCGCAGAGAGCGATGAAAGTGATCGTCAGCAGCCAGGAGCTAATCTCATCGTAGACTGGAAGAGAAAAGAGATAGAAGCCCAGTGGCTTTTGAAAGATCGGATCGGCGTGGGTTGTTGTGGTTTGATTGAAGTAGAGGGCAAAGTCCTGCCAGTTGCCAATCATCGCGAACCCAAAAAAGAGGCCGAACACAACGGCGACCACCCAGGCCAGTGGTCGAATGAAATGCGCTGGCGAAAACTCGACAGGCTGGTTGTTCACCATGATCGTTCGGGGCGCAAAGGCGTCTGAGGAGAATGTTCGTTCAAGCACCCAAAAAACTCCGCGAAGGATCCCGATTGTCAGTAAAAAGAATACCAGGAAAAGCGCGGCCTTCAGTTTAAATACGTACCAGTAAACGTCAGAGTAGCCAAGAGAGCCAAACCAAAGGACCGAAACATAGATGGAGAGACTCCTTGAGAGCACGATAAAGAGCAATACCGCGGCCGCGATCACCCACCGTCGCCATCGAGATCGCTTTGGGGGCGCAACATCAATCACTTCATCGTCCGAAATGGGGAAAGGATTGTTCATGGCCCCTAGCATACTCCCGATCTACTGAAACCGCCCAATGTGAGGGTCAAACAACAGTGGGCATTATTCTGATTGCAGCCGCGAGCCCGCTCGGTCGCAGAACGGGGAACGATGGATGCTGGGTGAGAGTAGCAGAGAGGGTACGGTAACTTGCAGGTAGGGAAGGGGGCAAAGCGGAGCGCGCCCCCGCTCGATCTGCAAATTGCCACGCTTGAATTGTCAAATCAAGGTCGAGTGGCCGAGAATCTTGAGCGGGGGAGCGCTCCGCTTTGCCCCTTCCTTGCCTGCAAGTTAGCGGAGACTCGAGACGTCCTTTTGGGGCTCGTCGTAGCAGATGCCGAGTGTATAATGAAATGCGCTCATTTGGGATTCACAGTGATCGAGTAATTTGTGCCTAGAACCAATTCGAGTTAACCCTGAACAGACAAGCCAATGGTCGCGCCAGAGACAGTCTTACAGAACCGATACCGCGTTGTTCGCCAACTGGGGCAGGGTGGAATGGGCGCGGTCTATGAAGCTGTCGATGAACGGTTGGACTCGACCATCGCCTTAAAAGAAACGTTTTTTGCGGACGAGCGCTTGCGAAAACAGTTTGAGCGAGAAGCAGGGAGTCGGCCCCGGAACAGCGATTTCCAACCGTAGTGAAGCGAATACAGTCCTATTCCCGGCCTCTGCTCCGACTGTCGCCACCGACACCAAAGTCAACGCGCGGCAAGCCACTGTTCAGACGGGCGAAACAACAGTTGTTCGCCAGCCGCGTAAGATCCGCCGGAAAACCTGGGTGATTGCAGTAGCCGAAATTCTGCTGTTAGTCGCCGGAGTTGGCGGGTTTTATGCATACCAGAAGAGTAACAACTCCGCTAACGTTGAAGGCCCAGCGATTCATCAAATTAGCACGCCGGCTGTTCAAAGCGCGCCGACTGGTGGTGGTTCCGCGGCTTCAACCGAGGCCTCTGAAGAAACCAAGCAAACTAAAGTTTGAACTCTGAACTGCCCAATTCTCCCGCCACTCGATATACCGATCAAAACAGTTTGGCTGTGAAGACTAATGAAATCGAGGAGAAATAATGAAAGTTCATAAAGCGGTATCGAGCAGGGTGGTATGCCTGGCGCTCGTGGCGATGCTCTTCAGCACGTCGCTATTAATGGCTGGAGCCCGAGCTGGTGACAGAAGTACATCCGGGATCGTGCGACCCGCTCCTCCTGCGCCTGTGTTTGATGAGAAGGAGAGGCAGGCAGAACTTGCCCAACGTCGGGCCCGAGTCGCCCAAACCATTGGCTCCAAGTCTCTTCTAATTCTTTTCAGTGCCGAGCCGCGGGTTTATGCCAACGATGTCGATTATGAATATCGCCAGGAGAACAATCTCTACTATCTCACCCAGCTCAAGCAGAAGCGTGCGACCCTTGTTTTACTTCCCGGCAATAAGAAAACACCGGAGATACTCTTCATACCCCGAAGGGATGCTTTTGCGGAAGTCTGGAACGGCCATATGTACAGCCCTGAAGAGGCAGCCCAGAGGTCTGGCATCAGGGAGATTTGGGAAGCGCGTGAGCTCGAACCGTTCCTGCAGGGGTTGCGCACACGCCAGCCGTATCGTCCCAAGTCTGAAAATGTCCTCATGACGGTGTCAGCGAGTGGGCCTCAGACGGAAACCCCGACAGGCTTCGAGTCAGTATTCGCCGCCGCGGAGAAGAACGAGGCCGGGCTTTATATGCTCGTTCCCCGTGGCACCGGGCCCAGCCGCGAATATGCGCGGGAACAACACTTTGTCGCTGACTGGGCTAAGACGCCGAATGGTTTCGTTATCAAGAATGCATGGCCCATCTTTGCCGATATGCGGGTGAGAAAATCTCCGATGGAACTACGCCTGCTGCAGCATGCAATCGATATCACGAACGAAGCGCAACAGCGGGCCTGGCTGGCGGCTGGGAATGCGAAATGGGAGTATGAAGTAGACGCAGAGGTTGTTTACACCTTCAAGCTGCGCAACGCCGACCACTGGGGTTATCCGTCAATCGTTGGTTGTGGCCCGAATGCGACCACGCTTCACTATATTGAATCGCAGGGAGCGGTAAAGCCGGGCGATTTGATACTGATGGACGTGGGCGCGGAGTATGAACACTACACCGCCGATGTAACCCGCACGTTTCCGGTGAATGGCAAGTTTTCGCCGGCCCAGGCGGAAATTTATCAGGTGGTGTATGAGGCGCAGGATGCAGCCGCCAGGGTGATCCGTCCGGGCGCAATGTTTTCCGATGTACACCGCGCGGCGACTGCAGTTATCAAACAAGGCCTACTCAAGTTGGGTTTGATCACCGATAGCAATTCGGACCAGTATCGCATCTGGTTCATGCATGGCACTTCTCATTGGCTGGGAATGAACGTGCACGACGTCGGCAACGCTGTAAGGCTCGAACCGGGAATGGTGTTTACAAATGAACCGGGCATCTACGTTCGCCTTGACGCACTGGACCACCAGCCTATCGGTTGGAATCCAGACGATTGGGAAAAGTTTAAAGCAGCGGTGCTGCCGGCGTTTGAGAAGTACAAAGGTATCGGTGTGCGCATCGAAGACGATATGCTGGTTACGGTGGACGGCACCCGCTGGATGACCGAAGCCCTACCCCGGAAGATGTCGGAGATCGAAGCCTTCATCGCGAATGGGCGTCAGGCGTCGAACATGCCTGAAGGTCATGAAGTTAATAGCCGGGGGCAACGCCCCCGGTAAGCGAAGTTTTCAGTTCGACCCTGGAAGGGTCGCAGTCTCGACGGACAACATCAGGCAGGTTGAATCTCTGTTTGGCACGGTGGGACCCTTTCAGGGTCGGGCGACGTTTGCAGTTTTCCGGGGGCGCTGCCCCCGGCTATTGACTTTGTCCCTTTCAGGGACAAGGGCTAATGCGGAGAAAACACTTTGCGCAGCATCCCTGAGAACCACCTCAGGGCCGTTCGAAAAAAGCCGTGGCTTGGTGGAGGTTCACCTACTGCGATTTTCGCTTCAGCTTCCAACGCAAGAAAAAACTGTGAAGCCATCATCTTTGCAGTTCCCTGAATCATCCGCTGGCCCACGCTCGCGATAGTGCCACCCACCTGAAGATCTCCGCTGTATCTGATAATCGTGGTTTCCTTTTGTGCTTCAAGGTCCAAGTCCCCAGTGCCTTTCATAAATCCCGGCGTACCTTTGCCGTCGACGACTATTCGATAATGTTCAGGAGGCCGCATATCTTCAAGCTTGACCGTCCCTATGAAAACCCCCTTGATTGTGCCAACGCCAGCCCGGATCGTGGCCGCATAAGTATTCTCGTCGGTTTTCTCAAGGCGTTCGCAACCTGGAATGCAACGTTGCAACACGTGAGGATCAGTCAGACATTCATAAACACGTTCGCGCGGAGCTTGGAGTTGGTTGATACCTTCAATTTTCATGAGGGGTGTCAGGTGTCGGGTGTCGGGTGTCGGTAAGATCGTCGTATCGGGCGCGATACCGGCACCCGGCACCCGATACCCGGTACCTGCTTAATGGGCTCTTGAAGCTGCAGCTTGAATCGCGCGCCGGGTGTGTACCTGCGCCAAGTGCCGGCGATACTCTTCCGAAGCATAGAGGTCCGAATTGGCATCGACACCGTCTGAAGCGTGAGCCGCGGCAGCGCTTATTGTCTGTTCGTCGAGCAGTTTGCCGTTGAGCGCGGACTCCACACCGGCCGCGCGATAAGCCTTTGAAGCAACGCCGGTTATTCCAATACTGCTTGACCCGCATGAACCATCGTCCGCAAGGCTAAGATTTACCGCGACGCCCACCACCGCAAATCCTGAGGCAGGGTGAGGAACTTTCTGATATGCATGACCAGACCGCCCGTTACCTTTCCGGATGCGGATCTCGCGGAGGATCTCCCCAGGCCGCAAGGCGGTGGTGAGCAAGTCAACGAAGAAATCGTCTGCTTTGATAAGTCTCTCGCCAACCTGGCCTACGGCAACCATCTCGGCGCCGAGCGCAATGATCGCAGCCGGCCAGTCTCCGGATGGATCAGAATGCGCAAGACTACCCCCAATCGTGCCTTTGTTACGCACTTGTACATCGCCGATATGTGAAGCGCAGTCCGGGAGTAGGGGACAGCTTTGCTTTAGTGCGGCGGAAGATTCGATCTGGTAGTGCGTCGTCATCGCGCCGATTAGAATTTGATCGCCCTGCTCACGAATGTAGGCGAGATCTTTGATGCGACCGATGTCCACGAGTAATCCGGGTTGGGCCAGTCGCAACTTCATCGCCGGAATCAGACTATGCCCACCGGCCAGTATCTTCGCTTCGTCAGGATGCGCGGCAAGAAGGGACACGGCTTCATCGATTGTTGTGGGTGCCTGGTAATCAAATTGAGCGGGAATCATCTTGTCATCTCCTATTTTAGACTGCGGCGGCAAGCGCGGCGTCGTCGTCGCTTTGGGTGTCCTCAACTTTCAAGAACCGTACGAACGATCCAAAGCGGCGTCGCGCTGCGCTTGCCGCCGCACTCCAAGAAAAAGCTATGCTTTCAAAATTCTCCAAATCGCTTCCGGCTTCACCGGCATATCCAGATGCTTGATACCAAAAGGCGCTAATGCATCAACAATCGCGCCGACAATGGCCGGAGTTGCTCCAATCGTGCCGGCTTCACCAACGCCTTTTACGCCTAATGGATTTACTGGCGACGGCGTCTCAGTGCGATCCAACTCCAGCCAGGGAATCTGAGACGCCCTCGGCACCGCATAGTCCATCAAGGTCCCAGTCACGAGCTGGCCTTGTTCGTCATAAACAACTTCCTCAAACAGCGCCTGACCGATTGATTGAACGATGCCGCCCTGGAGCTGCCCGTCGACGAGCATTGGGTTGATGACTTTGCCGCAATCGTCCACCGCCACATACCTAAGAAACCGCAAATCGCCCGTCTCACGATCTATCTCGACGGCGACGATGTGCGTGCCGAAAGGAAAAGTGAAGTTCTTCGGCTCAAAGAAATAGGTTACGGAGAGACCCGGCTCCGTATCCGGAGGCAACTCCTTTGCGATGTGCGCGGCCAGGGCGATGTCCTGAATGGAAAGACTGGATTTTCCTTCCGTTTGGGGTTCGGGAAGTGCTCCCCCAGGCGCCTCGCCAACAGGGACGACAGGATCTGATGTTCCGGTTGCGGCCGCGGTTTTTGCGGTCTGCAAAGAATAGCGCCCACCTTCAAATGCCAAGCTTGAGGCCTCGCATTGCAGCATGTGGGCAGCTATCTTGTGCGCTTTTTCTTTCAACTTCTGAATCGCTATTAGCACCGCCGTGCCACCAACTGCCGTGGCGCGACTGCCAAACGTGCCGATTCCATACTGAACGATCCCGGTGTCCCCGTGTATTACCGTCACGTCGTTCAAGTCCACGCCCAACTCGTCGGCGGCAATCTGTGCGAAAGATGTCTCCTGTCCCTGTCCGTGCGGTGAGGCGCCAGTCAGTACGGTGACTTTCCCGGTGGGCTCGATGCGGACTGTGGCACTCTCCCAACCACCTGCAGGCATCGCTTGCGATGGACCAAGCGCGCAGATTTCCACGTAGGTGGAGACGCCGATCCCGATCAGCTTGCCTTCGTCTCGCGCTTTCTGCTGCTCCTCGCGTAGCTTTTTATAGCCGATCATGGCCTGGGCATTGTTGAGCGCAGTTTCATAATCGCCACTGTCGTACTCGAGTCCGGTGGCCGTATGAAAAGGAAACTCATTAGGGGCAGGGAAGTTACGTCGCCTGACTTCAGCCGCATCGATGCCCAGTTCGGCGGCTACCAAATCCAGGGCGCGCTCAACGACATAGGTGGCTTCCGGGCGACCGGCGCCGCGATAAGCATCTGTAGCCATCTTATTTGTAAAGCAAGCCGTTACATTGATCTGAATAGCCGGAATCTTGTAGGCGCCTGACAGCATCAAGCCGGTCAAGGTTGGAATCGCAGGAGTAAGGAGTTGATGATATGCGCCGAGGTCAGCGAAGACGTTATAGCGCAGTCCCATCAATGTCCCGTCATTCTTGCAGCCGATTTCGACATAGCCTACCTGGCCACGTCCGTGAATCGTCGCCTGGATATTCTCCCGTCGCGTCTCGATCCATTTGACGGGCTTGTTCAATTGCATCGAGATCCAAGCCAGCAACGCCTCCTCGGCATAAACATTCAGTTTCGACCCAAAACCACCGCCCACCTCCGGGGTAATTACACGCAACTTGTTTTCAGGAAACGCAATCATCAATGCTAACTGGGTTCTCAAGAGATGAGGTATTTGCGTTGACGACCAAACCGTCAATTCGCCTTCGCCCGGAAAATAGCGAGCGAGCACACCCCTTCCTTCCATGGCAATAGGCGCCAGCCTTTGATGGACTATGCGCTGTTTGAGAACCCGATCGGCGGAACTGAGTGCTGCTTCTATATCACCCTCTCCGGCCGTGAGCTTGTAAGCGATATTGTCCCCAAAATCCTCATAAATAACCGGGCCGCCTTTGGCAGCGGCCTCGACATCGACCACCGCAGGTAAGTCTTCGTAATCAACCATCACCAAATCAACAGCATCGCGCGCGGCGTAGGCATCGGTGGCGACGACGGCAGCAATCGGATGGCCTACGAAGCAAACCTTACCCTGCGCGAGCACTCGATAGTCCGGGACCTTCAGTCCCGGTAGCGCACTGGCGCAAGGCACTGGCCCGATTTTTTCGGCAATGTCTTTACCGGTATAGACAGCGACGACGCCCGGCGCCTTCAACGCTTCGGTTGTATCGATGCTGTTGATGCGCGCATGTGCGTAGACGGAACGGACGAAAGAAACATGGAGAGTGTCAGGAAGTCTTATGTCGTCGACGTAATGTGCCAGGCCTTTTATCAGCCTCGGGTCCTCCGTCCGTTTCACTCTCTGTCCAACGTATTTGGTAGCCATTACAAACCTCCAAAAACTAAGGCGCCGGGCCAAGTGTTGGTGCCTTGCGATGATCTTTTACAGAAGGAGGCAGGAGCAGACGGCAGGAGGCAGCAAGAACTGCAGTCCGTTACCCTGCGCATTCTGCTTCCTGCCGTCTGCCTCTGCCTCTTGACTCACCTGGTGCCTGCGACCTTTTTCGAAGCGTATTCTACAGCTTCAACAATGTGCTGGTAGCCGGTACAGCGGCAAAGATTGCCGTCGAGACCGTGCCGGATTTCTTCTCTGCTTGGTTGGGGATTGCGGTCGAGAATCTGCGCGGCGGCGATGATCATTCCGGGTGTGCAATAACCGCATTGCAGGCCATGGCGCTCCCAAAACGCTTCTTGCACTGGATGAAGTTCGCCGTTGTTGGCCAGACCTTCAATGGTCGTGACGCTCGACCCATTTGCCTGTACCGCGAACATCGTGCACGACTTAACCGCTTGGCCATCGATGAACACAGTACAGGCGCCACAGAGCGACGTTTCACAACCAACGTGAGTCCCGGTTAGTCCGAGGATGTCTCTCAGATAATGGACAAGCAATAACCGCGGCTCCACTTCGTTTTCGTGGGTGACACCATTGACGTCGATGCTAATAGCTTTCTTCATAAGCTACCTCACTTTTGGCGTGTTGTCAGGAAGGCGAAATTGCTGCCGGAGTTTCTATGCCAAGTTGAAATGAAAGTCAATGATCTTTACTAGACCGTGGCTCGGTGGATCTGTCTCTTAAGCCGGTGGATTGTTCGTCTCACCACCTTGAGTTGAGCGTGGTCGTGCGCTGCCAAAGCTTCCTCACGTTTCTTTTTTAACTCGCGAATTCGCGCCTTGATGGAAGCCTTATCCACGCCGACAACGTCGTGATGCTCATGCTTAATGCCGAGAGCTTTGGAGATGGCGACAATCAGGTGTTCCTTGTTCAGTTGGGTGTAGCCCTGCACTGCCTCATGCTCGATTCCCTTGGCAATCTCCCGCAGCTCAACGACGGTCATGTGCTTAAGTTTTTCATATGTATATTCCATTTTGAAGACTCTCCTGACGTGAATGCTCGAACGTTATCACGAGTGACTAGGATATTGGGATGTTTTCTGAATGACAAGAGTTTCCAGGAAAACCATGTACTAACTTCAGTTCATATGCGATCCACGAAATTACACGAACCAACACGAAATTGTTGGTGTCATTTCGTGTGATTTCGTGGATCGTGTTTTATCTGCATTTGGAGAAAACTCTGCCTATGTGCCAACCTTGAGTCTATTTTGCGCTTCGCTCTAGTGTCCCGCGGTCCCAGTGTGCAAAAGTGGCGCCCGCCTCGTATGTGCTCTGCAGAAACTTTAGCAAGGTGTCCCGGGGTGAGCCTGAATTGCGAACCTCGTCGTAGGTGAGCACAAACTCCTTCAGCTCCTCGCTGTAAAAGCCCGGTTGAGCGGGTGCCTTTTCCAGAGCGGGAGGCGCCGGCGCAGTATAGGAATAAAAAGCCGGCCCCGTGAATCCTGCTCCGGGCCAAAAGCCGGCGCTAATGCACTCATGCGAGTAGGCCTCGCGGGTGATCAAATCTGCTCCGAGACGTTCAGGCGCGGGTCGGCCGGAAAAGCGGGTGACTGCCAGATCGAAACTCCCCCAATAGAAATTAACCGGACTGCACTTGCCTATGAAGCGCCCTCTGAACTCTTCGAAGACCACCGCCGTGTGAGCGAGAACGCGCCAGAACCTATTCGCGTACTCCGGGTCATATGAAGCGTGCTCAGTGTCTTTTTCAAACGGGATTGGGTTTGGAACTTCCTGTGGCTTCGTGAAAATGGCCACCTCAATCCCCATCGATTTCAACATCGACATCAATTCCTGATAGAAGTCAGCCACTGAACGGGGAGCTAGTGGCAATGATTTTGTTACCTTATCGCTTGTTCGAATGAATAGCTTATGGTCGACGAAATCAAACTCGATTTCGAAGAGTCTGTCATTGTAAGGAACGGCGGTAGTCGTCAGTCCGCTGGCCGAAAGGTGCAGCGCGCAGTGCCACCAATGATTGACCGGCGGAGCTAACGTCAAACGAATTTTGCCGACAATCTGTGTCCACATGTGCAGGGTTGCATACGTGTCTGTCCAGGCCTCAAGCGGCAAAGCGGGCCACACCTTGTCTCTTGATGCGTCAATGGCGGAGGCTACGTCCATGTCTGTCTCCTTGCAGGTTTGATGCAGATTGTATCACTAGACCAAAATCCGGCAATTTCGAGTTTAGCAATTCGTCGACGCGAGCTGTCTGCGCCTGGTCTCCGCCGAAGAGTGTTTTTCGTTTGCTCCATCCACCACAGCCAACTATGCCAAGCTAAACGCGCTGGAGTAGTGATGCGCGCGGCCTCGTCGCAAAGAGCACGAGCTGGCGCCGGGCTAAAGCTTGCCCGGTTCGTGTTCCGCCGGCATGATATTCTCGGCGTCCGGCTCCGGTTTGTGTTTCACGCCGGGCACCGGGCGCTACTCTTCTTCCGGCCTCGCGTTCTCCAGCGGGTTTTCTCGGGTCTTCAGTGTCACGGTCTTTCATTACTTCTCTGTCCATCATCGTTAAAGCGACCTTTCGAGTCGAAGCGGTTTTTCTTGCGGGGGCGGGGCTGGCCGCTCGGATTTGAATGCTGCCGGGGCCTCTCGCACGCTCGCCGCGTCAGGACGGGTAGTTGTAGGGGGCCTGCAAGCCGAGCGGAATCCCGAGCAGCCAGTAGACGATAAGAAAGGTTGTCCAGGTGATGAGGAACGCTATCGAGTAGGGGAGCATCAGCGAGACGAGCGTGCCGATCCCAGTGCTCTTGACGTAGCGCTGGCCGTAGACTACGACGAGCGGGAAATAAGGCATCAGCGGCGTGATGATGTTCGTCGTCGAATCGCCGACGCGATAGGCGGCTTGCGTCAGCTCAGGCGAGAGACCCAGTTGCATTAGCATCGGTACGAAGATCGGCGCCAGAAGCGCCCACTTTGCCGAGGCCGAACCGATGAGCAGATTGACGGCCCCCGTCAGAAGAATAATGCCGATGATCGTCACCTCGCCGGGGAGCGCCAGCGATTCGAGCAGCCCGGCGCCTTTCAAAGCAAGCAGCGCGCCGATGTTCGACTGCCCGAAGGCCGCGATGAAGAGCGCTGCGAAGAACGCGAGCACAATGTAGTAGCCCATCGTGCTCATCGTCTTGCTCATACCCTTAATGATGTCGCGGTGGTTCTCGACTGTCCCCGCGGCGTATCCGTAGACGATGCCGGGAAGCAGGAAGAGCAGGAAAATCAGTGGGACGATAGATTGCATCAATGGCGCCGTCGAGGTCGTCAACTGGCCCTCGGGCGAGCGCATCGCCGAGGCGCCGGGCGCAGAGACGAGGACCAGGACAAGGACGCCTGCGGCGAGCGTCAAAAGCCCTGCGACGAGGCCGCGCCGCTCGCGCGCGCCCAGATTCTCCATTCGCGGCATGTCGGAAGCGTCGCCATCAATTGCCACACTGGCGAGACGCGGCTCGATGACGCGATCCGTCAAAAACCAGCCGACGCCGATGATGAGCAGGCTCGACGCACCCGTAAAGAACCAGTTCGAGAGCGGGTTGACGAGTCGTGCGGGATCAATAATCTGCGCTGCCGACTGCGTCAGCCCGGAAAGCAGCGGATCGAGGCTCGACGGAACGAAGTTCGCGCTGAAGCCGCCGGAGACGCCCGCGAAGGCGGCTGCAATTCCCGCCAGAGGATGACGCCCGGCCGCATAAAAGATGACGCCTCCGAGCGGGATGACCAGCACGTAGCCGGCGTCGGCGGCCGTGTGGCTGACGATGGCGACGAGTATCAGCATCGGCGTCAGCAGCTTCGCCGAAGTGAAGCTCATAAGACCTTTGAGCGCCGCGTTGATAAAGCCCGTGTGCTCGGCGACACCGACGCCGAGGAGCGCGACGAGGACGACGCCGAGCGGGTGAAAGCTGGTGAACGTCGTCACCATATTCGAGAGGAAGGCGGCGATGGCCGTGCCCGTCAACTGGTTATTGACCTGTAGCGGCTCGCCGTTGCGCGGATCGATCTCCGAGAACTGTATCGGTGCCAGCAGCGCCGACAGAACCCACACGACGAAGAGCAGAATCAGAAACAGCGCCGCCGGGTCCGGAAGTTTGTTTCCGAGGCGCTCGATGGTGTTGAGAGCGCGGTCTATCCAGCGCGGCGGCGTACCCTGTTCGGGTGCGGGATCGTCCATCCGACCAGATTCTGTCTTCATTCAGGCTCCTCCAGAAATTTCGAGATAAACGAACTGCCCGACCAGTATAAGTCCAGTTGGAAACGGAATCACATATGCGGGCGGCCAACAATCCGGGGCCTGCCGGCGCGCCGCTGCACAAAACTGGATCACGCCCATACATCACGAAGCCGACTGAAGCAGCGCACCGTCCTCGCGGTAGAATTGGAGCGTCTCGTCTGTGTGAGTGTGACGGCATTGAGGGCAGCGCTTCATAGGGTACGCGAGGTTATCATAGTAAATCTCAACGCCCAGTACGACCTCTTATACAATTTCCTATAGCAAGCGCGAGCACTTAATACTGGAATTCACCTGCCGCCCGCGAATGGCATTCAACCATCGCCGCGAGGAAAGAACATGACAGGCGCGCTAAACTTGCGGTCAGGTGGAATAACTTGTTGAACTAAGCGCTGCGCGCAGGTAAGAACCCGCCTCTTAGTAACCCGATCATTCTCAATCGCAAGTCCTCTCCGACTACACTTCGGTAAACAGCCAGAGATTCTGTCCAGGAAGACAGGCTGTTCAACTTGTTCGATCCGGAGGTGTAACCATGACTGAACTGCGAAAGAGAATGATCGAGTGTCTGCAACTCCGCGGTCTCGCGGAGCGAACTCAGGAGGCGTATACCAGAGCCGTGCGCCAACTGGCCGCACATTATCATAAGTCTCCTGACCAGAACACGGCCACAAAGATCTGGGCCTCGCGCACTTCACCGTTACGGCGTTGACGATTGGAACGGTGGGCCCGCAGTAATCAACGAAGAGCTTCTCGCCCGCGCGGTGCGTTTGCCGCATCACCAGTTTGAGGCGTGACTTCCACTCCTGGTAATGAAAGCAGAACTGCGTGTAGCTGTAACCAGTCGGCTGCTCGGCGCGATATTCTTCCCAGAGCAAGGGTTTCAACGACTCGGTTTGAATACCGAGCGCCAACGGCTATAATCCACCTTCCGATCTCGGCTTTATCATCCTCAAGACTGCAAGGTAAAAAGGTGCAAGTAACGATGCCAACTCCCAAGTTCTTTGCCTCCTCGTCTCTCACATCCGGCGAAGCTGTGGCATCGGCTTTAGACAGCAGAGAAGACGCGCAGATGACTGAGAAGAAGGTTTACACAAGCCGAATTATCAAAGCGGGAGCTCTGCTCTCCGACACTAAGACGCTTCTAGCGCAATGGAATGACTCGAAAACGGTAACTGAGAATCTCAGTGCTTTCGAGAATGAGAATATCTTCGGAAAGAGTTCGCGGTCTCGAATGAAGGCCTGCTTTCCGTTTTTAAGCAGCGCTATTTACGAGATGAAACGGTAAGTAGAGCATTGGCATGGTTGGTGAGAAACCGTTTGTAAGGAACAGCGGTAGTCGTCAGTCCGCTGGCCGAAAGGTGCAGCGCGCAGTGCCACCAATGATTGACCGGCGGAGCTAACGTCAAACGAATTTTGCCGACAATCTGTGTCCACATGTGCAGAGTTGCATACGTGTCTGTCCAGGCCTCAAGCGGCAAAGCGGGCCACACACTGTCTCTTGATGCGTCAATGGCGGAGGCTGCGTCCATGTCTGTCTCCTTACTGTTTTGATGCAGATTGTATCACTAGACCAAAATCCGGCAATTGGAATTAGAGCCCGCGAAGCGTGGCGACAGCATAACAGCCTGGGGCGTGAGCTCGATCCCTCGATCTCTGCCACAAAGTAGGTTGCATCTGTTATCAACTGATGGTCGACGCCAAATACATGCAGCAGAGCGCTCTCAATTTCCCGAGGGCCGTAGTAAGGCAAACTGAGCGCTCGAACCGACTCCACAATGAGTCCTGAAGCGCCCGAACATCGGCCATTGCCGCCAACCGAATAGTTACTGCCATACTCAACTCGTCGGACTCGGCTGAGAATGATTCTTATTCGTGGCCCGACCGATCATGTATGTCAATGAACGACCAGCCCGCCCTTTGAGCCGCCTGGCCCAGGAGGTCTGCACGTTTGCCCACTCGGACTGCGGCGATACGCCTCTTTCAAGAATCGCGAAGCCAGACTTCTCGTATCGAGGAGCCAGAAATGAATCTATATAGGCGAGGGTTAGCGAAGGGATCTCAAGTCGTTTCAATTCCGAAACGTCTCGCACAGGATCGAAGCCGATGACTATTTCCAACAGGGCACCCGCCGAGCAGATCCGTCGTAAGTTGCGTAAGACTACTTCGTTACCGGTAGCCACAGCTCCGAGTAGACTGCCCCAGGGAAAATGAACATGCACTTCGTCGGCAACGCCGTCCAACTCAGACGGCAAATCCTCGACCGCAGCCTGCAGAAAAAGGACATTCGGTAAGCCACCTTTACCGGGCTTTCTATAGATCCTCTCGGAGATCTTCTCTAACGGTCGAGCGTTCGCATCTATCCCGATGTAGAACTTTCTCGGGTTCTGGCGAGCACACTCGAATACAAAGAGACCGTCTCCGGTCCCGATGTCGATAATTATGCCCTCGCCGGTAGGCGGTAATGAGTTTTTCGAAAGCTGCGCTATCGAGTCATCAAATGGTTCTACCACGGATTCTTTTTAACATGCTGCATTCCCTTCAACACTTCATGCTGGCTGCTTTTTCAACACGGTATCGAGAACTAGCGACAGGATAAGTTCAGACCGTTCATCTTCCTCCCACTTGATTGGTGCTGCTACTCCATCGATTGCCATTTCAATACCGTACAGCTCGACGGGAGCCTGGTTCCCATAGTTCACTATCGTCTTCCGCTCGCCGTTGTGCACAATGCTGGTAATGACAGTTTCAGCGTCGGTCACACTTACGGTATATCGGTCATTCATCTTGAGGTAGCCTTGAGACGCGATCAGCTTCGCAAGACGAATGAACTCTGCTCCAAGAGGTTGATAGGGATGTATCTGACTCTGATACTTACCTATGCGGGGAACATTTTCTCTGCCGATGTAGGTAGCTGGTCCGTCTCTTCGAAGGATCACTTTGTAAACAGGGCAACCGCCATAACAGGGTTCCCGCTCAAGGGTGATCTCTGAAATACCTTCGGCATCCTTTGTCCAAGCGTAAGCGACAGATTTAGAAAGACCTGAATCATCTTTGGCAGGATGATTATCGGTATAACGTTGAACAAACGCATAAGTTCCGACTCCGACAGCAAAAGAAATGACTGAAATGAGTACTGAACGCTTCATGGTTTAAAGCCCCGATGTGACAGGAAGAGAGCGGTCTACGCCGCTCTTCGGCTGCAGCGCGCGAGGGAAAAGGGATAACGTAGAAGCCCGCTCGCTGTCGCCTTTGCGGCATCGAACAGTTGCTCCTTGTTGAAGTGCTGCTTCAGGTGGTTAATTTTTTATTCCCCGATGATTTCGTTCAGCCCTTTAATGATGTTTTCTAATTCTTCCGCTGTGGCTTTGCCTAGCTTCTTACCCAAGCGTTGCACAGATAGAGCGCGGATTTGACTGATTTTCACCCATGACTGCTTCGGTAAGGTTGGGTCGGAAAGTTCAATTGGATTCAATAGAAATTGTTACCTTCGCTACGCTCATAAGTTAGTTTTACCATTCGTCATACTAGGCGTCAATTTCAGAAACAATCGACTCTGTTGGCGGATCGTGTGGCGGCTAGTTAGCAGGGTTGACGGCGTCCTTGTAAAATGCAGCACCGGCAATTGCGGCGACGATTGAAGTGACTAACTGAAATGCCGTCACTTTAATCCACAGAGCATTCGAGTAAAATCCCAGCGGAATGAACTGCGCAGGGCCAGTGAGTGAGAAAGCAATCCAGGCAGCCACCCCCGCCAGCCCCGCGGTTTTTGGTCCGGGCCTACAGTGCGGTCGCATAAGGACGTATAGAAACATCGAGATAAAACCCCGTCCGAGCTCGAAGATTGAAAAATAGACCATGTGAATGCTGTGGTGTTCCGGGTGAGAGGCCCCGAGGTTGTCGTAGACTGCTTTCCAATCCGAACCCGCGATTGACTCGTGTAACAGTCCGTCGGTGATAAAAGCGATGATCGACGCGATTACGCCGCCGACGATGAACCGACCCCAATTAATATTGGACATTTTACCTCCTCAGGCAGGCTCCGATTACGCGCCGGATTTATCCGCCAAACCGAGCTTTATCGAAAGCTTGTCTGGGAATAAACCCGGCAAGCAGGGCCGCACTTGGTATCAAAGACAAAGCGCAAATCATTCTTCCTCAAGGATTGATTCTAAATTCTCTGGCGTTAGCCTTCGGCTTTCCGCTTTCCGGCTGATCTCGTCCATAGTTTCTTTTAAAGAGGCAGCATCAGACTTGGCATATTCCTTTAACCATACTAGAGGATTACTAGTGGTCCATCTGCATCTGGGAAAGCATCCGCCCCATCAGGCTCTAGCCTGATGGGGCGTCGCGTGCATACCCTTGTTAGACAACTACCTACGACGAGAGAATTACCGCTTTAGCTGTTTACGGCTTTTTGCTTTGACTACTCTTTGCAGGTTTGGCTTTTAACTCGACTAAGATCGCCTCAAAAAGCTGATCGCCTAAGTTCTCGGGCAGATGCGTCACCGCTTCAGCCTGCAAAACCTGTCCGGCCTTCCCCTGCATCTCCTCCGTCTTTCCATCGGGGAAAGTAAATCTACTGTTCGTGTCAGTCAGCATAATAACTACACCCGCAGGGTGTGAGTGCATTACAGACTTTTCATGCGGGCTATACCTAATCCGCAGTACCCGCACTTGATCATTCTCGAACTCAACTGTGTAGTGCTTTGGGTCTACTTTGACCGCGTCTTGTGCCATAGCACTGATGGCGGTTAAGCACAAGAAGCACAGCAAAAAACCGATGTGTTTCATGGGAAGGAACTCCTCAGAGATTGGATAGGTAAAACAAGACGCTTCTTATTCCAAACAAGAGATGATGTCAATAGTTATCCTCAGCTTGAAGATATTGTCTGACGCCGCGCTTCAGCGGCGAGCCCCACTGCAAGGGCTTGTTGGCTGGCACAGCGAAACCATTCAAGTGAAACAACTGGCCTCCTGCTCAGCCGTAGCAGGCGGCGGCTTCTGTTTGCCTAACACTCTGACGAAGTGACGAGCATACGCCTCTTCCAGCTTGGGCTCACCCGTCTTGCTGAAGCGCAACGGTATTCGCCCGCGTCGCGTCCTTCGCAAATAGATAGTGGACGACGGCCGAAGATTTAAATCTGAGCGTGAAACCGGAAAATACGCAGAATTCGGCTAGCTGCGCTCAGGTTGCACTGAATTGCCCGCTCCAGGAACGGCAGCCTCCCTGCACGCCAGTCCTCTATCGCCTCTACTCTCAGCAGGCCCATCTCGACAAAGAGTTCAGCCGGCGAAACGAAGCCTCGGCGAGCTAGAATTCTATCGGTGGCACGCACAATGCGCGGATAGTGTTTGTCAGTTAGGTAATTCTCAACTGTGATCTTCTTCATCCGTCGACCCGCCCCAGCCAGCGCCCGCAATCAGCGGCGCGCACAGGCCGTTTGAAAAGAGACCTGGCGATAGCTAGCAGCGATAGCAGCGTTTCTGTCATGAGACGCTCTCAGCCGTCAAAACTCGAAGATGTCTAACGAACAGGATTGACCGGCGCGCCGCGCACAGACTTCAACCCGTGGTTCGATGAAACATCATGGAAAAGAATGCTATCGGCGCGTCCGGTCGAATGACTTGTAGCCCGCGCCGAAGCCGAGACCCCTAGAATCATACTTATGACCAATTATTGCTGGACAATTATATTCGCATGGCGGGCGACCTCCTGCCAACGTCCGCCCTGCCTCATCCATATCGCCGTGAAGCGAAGACGTGACGTTTGTCCAGCAGTAGGCATCCTTCCAGCCCACACGACGGTCTCGCTGCCGGCTACAACGGCAGTGTCCCCATAGATGCGGACGTACTCTATCTGTCTATCGTAGGAAGTAAATGCAAGGTTGCCTGACTCGGCAAGCCCTAGAATTTGCGGCTTGTTAATGAACCTGTTAAAGGGATTAGTCACGACGAAATCATCAGACCAGAGGCGCCTCAACATCGCCACATCATTGCGTAGCAAAGCCTCAACTTCTTGGGCATTCAGGCGTCTGATCTCATCTTCAACACGCCGGTCTCTGCTGGTCTGCCCTGAGACGAGAAGCGCAGTCATAGTAATGAGCGTAACTAAGGCAATAGTCTTGTTCATTTCGTGAATCCTTTCCCGCAACATAGACAGCAACAAGTCAAGCGATGAAGCATGCTGATTCGCGGTCGGGTGCATGCCGTTCTGACGCGTTATCTTCACTGCACTTTGGCGAAGGTTTTTCCGAACATTGTAAATTCGCTTACGCCAGTTCTGTCGCCTTTGAACGTCAAGCTAGCGTCTCCGGCAAGAACATTCGCTTCAAATGTATCGCCCTTGACGGGCGCGAGGGATGAAACGAGATTGCCAAAACGCGCAACCAAAGAATTAGCCTCGGTTGAAATGAGAATTTGCCCGAGTTCAGCGTTTTCGTAAATTCCCGCGTAGGCTTTCAACTCGAAAGACGGGGGCGTTTGTGATTCCTTCTCGCGCAATTTTGCCGCCGCTTTTTTTGCTCGTTCCTCTTTATTCTTTTGCAGGTCGGCTATGTATTCGCCAATCTTCGGATTTGCGTTCACTTGTAACGGTTTTTTCTGCAAAAGAAAATCATAGATGTCGGTAGCAATTAAATCCGGCAACGTAAAACTTTGGACGCTTTCGTTCGCCAACACGACGACTCCAAGATTGTGCGCGGGCATAAATGAAACGTGCGGACGAAAACCCGGAAACTCGCCGAAACAATGCACGAACTTTTCGCCGTTGTAAGTGCCGATGTTCCAGCCAAGCCCGTAAGCGTATCGCTTGAATTTATAGAACTCACGATTTTGGTTGATTTGCGGCGACAAAATTTCTTCCAACGCGGCGGCGGAAATTGCTTGCTTGCCTTTATACTTGCCGCCGTTCATATTCGCAATCAACCATTTCGCCAAGTCTTCGGCACTCGAAATCATACCGCCCGCCGCGTGCATCGTATTGTCCTGTTTGTAGGGTAGTTCCACAAAACTTCCGTTCTCCGTAACATACGGCAACGCGAAATTGCCGCTTGCCTGCCCCTTTGACACGAAAGCGGTTGTTTGATTCATTTCGAGCGGTGCGAGTATTTTGCGCTCAACCGTTTTCCGCCAAGATTCGCCCGTTGCCCGTTCCATTGCCAAAGCCCCGACGATGTAACCGATGTTTGAATAACGAAATTCCGGCGAAATGGGCTTGCTGTAATCAGCCAAAAGTTTTAGCAGTGCTTCCGAATCGTATTGTCCGGTGTAAGCCGTGCGTATATTTATCGCTTCGTTGTTGATGCCGGAACGATGCGTCAGCAAATCGCGCAAACTGATTTGCTCGGTTGATAACGGAGCTTTCAAAACGAGATTCGGAAAGTATTTCTTGACGGGCGCGTCTAAATCCAACTTACCTTCTTCAGCGAGCAATTTGGCGGCTGTTCCGGTGAAGGATTTGGTTGTCGAAGCAATATAAAAGCCGGTCTGCGGCGTAACCGGAAGTTTGCCTTTAATATCGCGGTAGCCGAAGCCTTGCGAGAAAATAACTTTGTCACCGCGCACAACCGCAATCGCCAAACCCGGCGTAACTTGAAGTTTCTTCATCAGGGCGGCGACATACTGCGGAAGTTCTCGAAGATCGTCTCGCTTTTGAGCAAGCGAGTTGCTATTAAAATTTTTAACTCGAACATTCGGACTTGCCTCCACGTTACCCGAAAGTTTCGGTGTAAAAGATGCAATCAGAACTACGAAGATGATCAAATTGCGCTTCATTCAATAACTCCTCAAAGCTAATATCGCCGCGTCCGCTCGAATGACTTGTTCTGCGTTGCCTTAGATATAGGAACAGGGAAACGCCGAACGCTTATTTAGGCGGCGGCCTCTACTTGGGGGCACCTCCCGCGAGCACCGCATCAATCGGCGACTCAAATGCGATGAACAGAACACAAGGGCCGGCGCTAGCGCAGCGCGCCTCATGCTTGGCTTTAGCCGGGCCGTATGCGTATGAACCCGGCCTGAGGACGAAAGGCTTCTGCCCGTCGTAAGTGACATGAAGCTCCCCGGAAACCAGGATCATGTGTTCAGGTGAGGTGTGCCAATGGGGCGGAAATCTGTAGTTAGCCGGCGACCTGAGGAATACGTCCGAGCGGCCCTTAGCCGGGTCCCCACGCAGGACAGTGACTTCGCAGCCCTTCGGGAAGATGGGTGGGCAAGCATCCCACTTGAGCTGCGGGTCCTTATGGGTCCGTGAAATAGCCTGTTCCCCCGTAGATTCCTGAGCCACAGCAGGCGTGGAGGCGACAGCCAGGCAGGACAGCAGCAGTACCGACAGCGAAGTGATCTTTAGCCATTTGTTGACCATTAATGACCCTCCTTTCTGTTTAGTTGATCTCCCGACAAAGTACGAGGCCGGTATTTCAATTTTAGCTCTCCCTGCTATTTACAATGTAGCTGCCTAAACGCTGGAATTGAGCGGGCGCGGGCGAAGCACACTAGCAAACAAGGACAGCACAACACGACAGACACGCTATCCCGCGCTTCGCTCCAATGACTTGTTAATTGCGGTTGTGGCTTGAGGCTTGTAAAGCCACGCTCTCGCGCTTGCCACAATATCATTATCGTAGCCGCCTATCACGAGTACCCTACCATCCGGCAACAATGTTGCTGTCAAATAAAACCGTGCGACATCCATCTGACCGTTGACTACATTAAAATTGTTCCTCACAGGATTGTATATCTCTGCATGTTCGCTACCGCCAGCGACGAACACCATGCCGTTATTCAGGAGAGCCACTGAGTCTCGATGCTTGAAGCGCGTCGCGTTCATGTTGCTGATAGCAGCGAAAGTGCCTGTGGCTGGGTTATAAATTTCCGCATTAGCGTAACGCCCCCGCCAATCACGACTGTCTGCGCCGCCCATGATAAGCACGTTGCCGTTTGGAAGTAATGCTGCTGCGTGTTTATGACGAACCATAGTCATATTGCCGGTGGAGGTGAACCTGCCCGTTGCCGGGTCAAAAAGTTCTGCGCTTGCAAGAACATTCCGATTCGTGCCACCGCCGGTAATCAATACTTTCCCGTTCGGTAACAGGGTCGCCGTATGTGCGCTTCGTCCCGCGCTCATGCTGCCGGTAGCAGTGAACCGCCCCGTAGGAGGGTCGTAAATTTCCGCGCTCGCCTGCAAATTTTCATTGTAGCCACCAGCAATTAGCACCTTGCCGTTAGGTAGCAAGGTAGCTGTAAAACCACCACGCCTGATCGACATGCTGCCCGTCGAAGCAAATGCGCCTGCTGCCGGATTGTATATCTCGGCACTCGCAAGCCATTCGGTATTAGAACCACCAACAATAAGAACCTTTCCGTCAGGCAATCGAGTGGCAGAATGACCGGCGCGACTTTGGCTCATGTTGCCGGCAGCAACAAACGCGCCGGTTGCAGGATCGTATATCTCGGCGCTGCTTGTATAAACGTCGTTACCCTCCATGCCGCCCGTGATTAAGACTTTCCCATTAGAAAGTAACGTCGCTGCGTGAACAGCGCGTGCGGTAGCCATGCGTCCGGTCGGCGCAACACAACCGGGTTTACTCTGCGCGACGGCTTCAGAGCTTTCGGTGTTCGTAGAATTAACGTTCGCTCTACAACTCATCGCTGATGATGCGAAGATTACTAGCGAGAGAACAAATGCCGCAGGATTGTCAATGTGTTTCATATTATCCTTCCCTGCACGATATAACCTTGTAGGAGAGGTGGGTGCGAGCAATCTAATGCCCGGCATCACCCGCCGCGCACTCAACCTCGAAACCACGCAAGTTCGACTCAAGCTTCAAGAGGCAAATGCATTCCGCAGTCGGAGCTAGCTTATTTATATTTAGCACGTGGTGATGCTGCTGCAGCCGACGCCCAGAATATCTCGAATTAAGTGGTGTAGGTAAGAGCGACATATACATTAGTAAGATTATCTTTAACATATCTCTCTGACCATTCAATTTGTGGACTAACGCCTGGCATCACCGCGCCCCCATCCAACGTGCACGAGAGGCCGTGTGGCGGGGCGTCGCGTGCATGCCGTTGTAGTTAGGTCGCGCCGCCACCAGCGACATACCTGCGCATAGGCTCATTTCAAAGTTTTCGCGTCATAGACAATCCTGCCGCCGACTATGGTCAAAACACTGTTCGTTTTCGGCAATTCGGGCACAGGCGCGGCGAAAATGTCTTGCGAGAGGACGACTAAGTCCGCCAGCTTACCTCCGGCGATTGTGCCCTTCTCGTTTTCGGCGAATTCCGCGAAGGCTGACCCGTAGGTGTAAGCTTGAACAGCCTGCTCGCGCGTGATGGCTTCCTTCGGGTTGGATGGGTGAATCGTCGCAAACATGATGTTCAAAAACGGGTTCATCGGGCCGTCCGAACCGAGCGCGACCGGGACTCCGGCTTCAATCAACGACCGGAGTGGTTGCATTTCCGTACCCCACCGCTGGTGAAAAAACTCGGGCTCGGAGAAATGAGTTGGATTCTGCACGACGACCACGCCCAATTTGCGTGCGCGTGGGATCAAATCGTTTATTATGCCGTCGCCGTGTTCAATTCGGACGCGCTTCGATTTCCAATCAACTTTTGTCCCATAGCTTTCCAGCGCGTTGAAAACCGTTTCCGCACATCTGTCGCCCGCACAGTGCGCGAGGAGAGGCTGCTTGAAATCGAGCGATTCTTTGACTATCACCGCGGTTTCGCTTTCGGGAAAGTTGAATTTTCCACGCCGGCCGGGTTTGTCGTTGTAATCACGTCGCAGTGCCGCACCGTGTTCGTAAGGTGTGCCGTCCAAAACCCACTTAATTCCGCTGGCCGAAACCATAGAGTTTGGAAATCCCAATTTCGCGAGCTGGCGAAACTCATTTAAGTCGCGTCCTTTCGGGCTTGTCAGCGCGAACGGCCTAGCGTGAACGCGAACGGGCAGGCCGGCTTTGACGAGCAGGCGGGCAAAGCGTTCGACCGGAAGTGTCGAAAACATTTGCAGCGAAGTAATTCCGTACCGTAGGGCTTCGTCCGCCATTTGACGCATCTGCTTCACCGTTTCTTCATCCGAAACCATTTCGCTCAAGACTCGGTTCAACCTCCAGTCAGCATATGCCCACAGCCTGCCATTGATTTTCTTCGAGCCTGCGACTCGCTCGAAGTGGCCACCGGCCGGGTCGGGTTCTTCTTCGGCAATCCGCAAGAGCGGCATTGCCTTCGAGTTCACGACGTAGCCGTGGCCGTAGAAAGAGCGGAGGAAGACGGGATGGTCCGGTGCGACACGATCGAGCGCAAACCGCGTGACCTGCTCGTTCAGAACAACGTTCGCGCCGACGAAACCGAAAATCCAGGTTCCCGTCGGTGCGTGTTTCGCCGCCGCTTCGATAGCCGCGCTCGTTTCTTCCCAACTCGGCTCTATTGTCTTGAACTGCAGATTAGAGCCTTTAGGGTCGGCGCCAAAATGAATATGCGCGTCATTGAAGCCTGGGGTGACAACGCGCCCTTGCAAATCAATCCGCCGCGTCTTCGCCCCGGCGAGTTTTTCAATTTCCGCCGAAGTCCCGACCGCAATGATGCGCTCGCCGCGAATGGCAACGGCTTCGGCGGAAGGCTTTACTGATTCGGCGGTGAAAACTTTGCCGTTGAGCAGAACCAAGTCTGCTGGCGCTTGCTGTCCGGAAGCGGAAAGAGAAAGCACCGCGCTAAGAAATACGAGATATAAGAGTTTCTTCATTATTTCTTCCTTAGAACAGTGGCTCACGTAGCGACCTAACGCTTGGCTTCAGCGGCCGGGACGCAACTGCGCTGATTCCGGTCCGCTGCAAGCGCTTGTTGAACTAAATCCGCCTGCGGGCGGATAGATAAAGACTCACGGTGGCCGCGAAGAGCTCGGCCTTCTTAATCGAGCAAGCACGTGCTTTAAGCAAACCACTCTCGAATGTTCTCATCATCCAATTCGGGAACAACCCCGACCAGCAAAAGGAAAACGTGAGAGTTTGCGGGTTGCGTCTAGGATTGTTTTGACCACTGCCGAAGCATATACCACGTACTGATTCCCTAGCGAAAGCGCCCAAAGCCGCAGCTGCAAGCGCTTCGTTGGGCTGCCGTTTGAAGGAAGCACGCTACTATAGATCTTTGGGTTCGAGGCCAGTGTTCTTGGCCATACGAGCCAACATCTTGGTATCATGGAAGGCGAAGACTACATCAGGCCAGCCGGGGCGGGAGAGAATCTTGTGAGAGCCGGATTCACGTTTGATACTCCAGCCAATGCGGAGAAGCGCGGCGAGAACGCGCCCCGCTTTCGCTACGACCATTGACTCATGCCGCAGCAAAAGAGATGGTGACAAATTCCGGAGCACTGTCACCCTGCTCGAGCCGATCTGCTAGAACGCGCAGAGCTAGAGCTTGAGCTTTAGCAATGACTTCAGAGGTCCGTCCATACGCAAGCACGCCTGGGAGTTCGATCACCTCCGCCAGCCAGCGACCGTCATCCTCTCGCTCATACTCAACTGTGAAGGTCATACCTGTTACCTCGAACGCATCCTACCACGAGATACGACAGGGAAGCAGCCCAACGCCGCGCTTCATCGGCCGGGAGACAATTGCGCTAGCGACAAGTTGTCGATGAGAGGCGCGCTGATTCCGGTCCGCTGCAAGCGCTTCGTTCTAATTCGTTATGCGGCCCGTACGTCGACATATTCAATGCTCGAAGAAGGGTGGGGAATTGGCTGTCCATCTTTCGCGCAGACCTTTGATATGAAACTCGATGGCTTCTTGGATTAATTCCAACAGCTCCTCTTTTGTGTCACCAACGGCAATACAACCCGGCAAATCTGGCACATGTGCTCCAAAGCTGTTTTCGCCCTCTTCGACAATTACGGCGTACCTCATAGTTGATCCCTCTCCGCTCCTTCAAGCCGGCCTGCTTCAGAATGCTGTTCAGGCTCCCTCGTGGAACATCAATGCTGGGCTTCCCTGACACTGTAACGGCTCCAGGCTTAGAACATCGGGACGATAACTGGCCCAGAAGCTTAACCACGGTGGTGCGATGGAAACAAAGTGACTCCACGTGCCAGGTTCAGCATTGGGGTCTGGGTTGAAGCTGGAATAATCTGAGATGTGTTGAATTATGAAGCCTTGCTCGACTAAGCCACTAATTAGCGCGCTCAACGTGTGGCGGAACTCACGCGGGGCCGGAATCGCTGCGCCTGACTTGCTGCGGTCGTAAACCCATTCCTGATCTTCATAGGTTATTTCGGCCCCATTCACGTACGGATGCTTAATCGTGTACCCTTCCCCATTCCAATCCTTTTCCTGCATCCCCATAAAGAATGGATTCGCGCACATAAAATGGTATACACCACCGGGGCGTAAGACACGCGCCACCTGCTGAAATACTACGCGGACGCTTGGTACAAAACCCAAAGAAATGTTCTTTGAGAGGCATGCTATCGCGCCGTCCGGTGCAACAGCTTGTTCGGTTGCGCCGACCCAGAAACCCGCTCGTGAAAATCTCGATGCGCCTACTTTACGGCGATAGGGCTGAGGTGTGTCGAAACGACGGCCCAACGGTCTCCCTCTCTTCTCAACACGGTTGTCGCACGGTAAGTGCCGCTCACATCTTGCGCTTTGTAGCTGGCTTTGAGCGTAGCCCGCGATGTCACGATTGCCGTTTCGTTGCCGAATGTTCGCCATGTTCTTTCGTCTGACACGACGGAATCGTATTTCAAGTCGCCGGAACGTAGAGCTGCGAGTGCTTGTTCTTTGTTAAGGGTTGAGCCGTCGGGTCCGACGCGAATGTATTGACCACCCACAAACGGTTCAACCGCGTCGGCGGAATTTTTCATCAGCGCCGCCAAGTAGTCGTCCATGAATTGATTCATTGTTTTTTCGTCAACCGCGCCGGATTGACTCGCGGCGTTATCCGTCAGTTGCGACGAGACGACTTGCCAGCGACCGCCGTTTTTGACCAACATAACCATTGCTTGTGAATTAACAGCCTGTTCTCCGGCACGGCTGATTGATTTGCCCGTCGAGCGATAATTCGCCACCGCCGCCTTGCCGTATTGACGAATTTTTAAGTTATCGAAAACCAGCGATTGGTATCTTAAATCGCCGGATTTCATTGCGCCGAGTCGTTGGGCTTTGGTCGTTGTGCTACCGTCCGCGAGAACAATCACGTAATCGTTGGCGTAGATGCGCCCCGCCGTGTCAACGTCGTTGCGGTTCAATGCGGTCATCAGTTCGTTCAGTGTTAATCGAATGGCTTGCTCGTCTTTCGATTGACCGAAAACAAAACTCGAAGCGGCAACTAGCATCGCCGCGATTAAAATAATGCGGTTCATCTGGTTTCTCCTTTCAAAGTTGCGCCGGAAAGAACCGGCAGGGGTTTAAGGAAAGGCGTGCTGCTTTTACAGCAAGTTTCAGCGCACGTCAACGATAACTGCTACGAACCTATGCCTCACCAAGCAACCGGACACTGGAATTGAGCGGCTGCCCGCCCGCAAGCGACGCCGCGGAAAACACCACACAACGTTGATGAGAGGCAAGCTGGCGGCAGTCCGCTCGAATGACTTGTTCGGTGCGAGTTGCATTGCTAAAGGACTTCTGAAAGTACATGTTTTATTCGCCCCTGTTTCATAGATTTCCATGTTGACGGTTATGCATTCTTCTCCATGCACGCCAAACAATAACGGTCGTCAGAGCAAAAACGCCTGCCCCCGCGCCAATCAGAGCATACGGAATATTATGCGTAGGCTCAGCTATTCTTTCAGAACTGTCGCCAGATGAACTTTCACTGGCAGAGGGGCTTTCAAAGGAAACTCTACTTTCTCCAACGGTTGCAAGCACTGTAACCCTTCCGTTCGGTGACAGCTTGCGAACACGAGTGCCAATCGGCGTGTGCGTCGGTGTGAAGCTGTTCTCCAAGATGTAAAGGTCATTTCCCGAAAGGGCAACGCCTGTCGGAAACCAAGACTGTTCGGCGCGTATCAGCGTGGTGATTCGATTATCAGGGGTAATCTTCAGCACGCGCCGATTTCCATAGTCAGCAACGAAGGCATTGCCCTGCGCGTCAATCGCGATACCGAACAACTGGGTAGGTGAACTCCCGCCTGCCCGATTACCCGAAGCATTCTCTACCACAAGATTACGAGCCAACGCCGTCAACGTGCCGCTCACCGTCACCTTACTGACGTTCGCGCCGTGAGTAAAATACAACACGCCTTCGCTGCCGAACGCCATCCCGCCGACGCTGTACGGCACACGCTGACGGTACTCACGAGCGGCGTTACTGCTTCCAACTAATGTGGTGACGTTGCCGTTCGGAGTTCTATTCAAGACCAACAACTCGCGCTCTGGATGGTTGGTGACGTGGTACATATTCCCGTCGCGGTCTCTCCAAATGCTCGTCCCTTCAGGCGGGTCATCAGTTGGAGCTAGAAGGTATGAAAAGTCGCCTCCGGGCGTCATCTTCCAGATAGCACTGAAAAAGCGCTGGGTCGCCGGTTCGTAAGAGTTGTCTGCACCGTAGAGGTTTCCGGCTTCGTCTATGTTCAGGTCGTGTGTATGCCTGTCGCCTCCGGCTCTGAAAACTGACACCCTGCCTTGAGCATCAATCTTCCAAACCGTCACCAAGTCGCTGAAATAAACTTGCCCCTGACGGTCAACGACGATGCCCCAGGCCGGATGTGCTTGCACCTTAACATCTAGGAGAACACACACCGCGATGAAGGCTAAAACTGTGGTGACAAGAGCGCATGTCATATCTTCTACTTTCGAGAATAGAGTAAGCACCGAACGCCCGGCATCACCCGCCGCGCATTCAACCTCGAAACCATCCAAGCCTAGCGATGAGACCGCTGATTCGCGGGGGTGGATGCCCGTTGTTAGATTGCGCCGATGTTATGCAAACAAGCTGTAAACGCCTCAACTTTTCACCCGATATGTAACCGACACACAACCGTTTTTGAAGCTCTTGCACTCAATCAGTTCTAAATCAATCTGTTGACTCATTTCGTGAAAAAGCTCTGTCTCAAACTGCTTTTGTGAGGCAACGCCGACTGCTTTGTGAGGCCATTGCAAAGCCCTGCTCCTATTCCTGGCTGGCCCATCGGCTTGAAACCTTCCGCTGCTAAGTAGAAAGCTCCCCACTCTGCACGCCAAACCGCATTGAAATTCCAAATAACGTAACTTGACCCGCGGATTCAGTTCAACCCTGGATTTTGTCGCGGCTCGCAGACTCGCGCGACAATAATCCTTAATTCGTTATGTTCGCTGCGACTGATCAGCTATTGCTTTGGCAAATAGCTGTATCGTTCTCGCGGTATCGTCGGTGAAATAGGTCTTATGATCGCGACATGCATCGGCGATTTGCTGAACGAGATCACGGAAATCCCAGAGCTGAATGCCCTTTTTGTCTGCGACTTCTTTAGCGTCGGGCTGCCATCCCCAAGTTACGACGATCTTGGAATAATTCCCATCGACAAAACCGTACCTAACTTAGCTCAGTTTTGACCTCGGGCAAGTCAAACTTGCGATGAACAAAATAACCCAAACTTCTTCGTTGACCCGCTTGCTTAACTCGAATCTTCAAATCCTCGTTGAAAAATCCTTATTGGTGAGCTTGGAATATGATCCGGAAATCGATACACCAGATTCGATATGATAGCGCTCAAGTTTCTTAGGAGACTTAGCGTCAACCGCCAGCAGATCAATTTCATACTGTCCCTTGCATTTAATATTCGGAAGAGTAAGCCAGCCCTTTACATAGCGGCAGTACGATTCGACAATTTTCTCAGTAGTTTCCATATGACCTCGAAGAACATAACGCTGATGCGCTTCAGCGGCCGGCGCGCCGCTGTATTACCAAAAAGTTTCCGATGAGAGGCCTGCTGATTTCGGTCCGCTGCAAGCTCTTGTTGGGCCGACAGATTCCTCAGGGATGTGGTTTTCCTACCAGAGACGCTTTCATGCCGCGCCTTGCTGCATGAATGGAAAAGTCACCGTAGCACAACTTCCGGAGAATTGAATCAGGGCGTAGGTGCCAGCTCGCCCAGGTGAGTGGGGAATCTCCAGTCATGTCTTTGGCATCGATGGTTGCGCCCGCATCCAGAAGAAGCTGGATAGTTTCTTCGGTGCCAAACGCTGCAGCACGATGGAGAGGTGTTTCGGCTTTCGTTCTGCAGTCACGCATGAATGCACCCGTTTCGACAGATTCATTGGTAACGCAATTTGGATTTGCACCGGCGGCCAGTAGCACCTTGATGACCAGATCGTGAGCCAGGCGATCGGAGATGCATAAAGCGGCGTGCAGTGGCGTTTCTCCGGTATCCGGCAGCGGATGATTCACGTCGGCGCCATGCTCGAGGAGGAACTGGCACAGTTGCCAATGCCCGTGAAACGCCGCGCCATTGAGGTCGAAGTTGTCTCCGAGCGCCTCAAGTGATTCGCCGTTGGCCAGCAGGAATCGGATGGCGCTGATGTCGCCGTAATAAGCGCACCATTTGGTCAGGGACACGCCATTGATGTCCGTTGAGTTGGCGGCATGGCCCCCTGACACATAGTCGAACACTAAATCGGTGCGCCCGTCTGCGATTCGATCTAGCATGTTCTCCTCAGATTGCATCGTGCAGACACCTGCGAGTCGGCCCAACGCCTCGCTTCAGCTGCGGGCGCGCGATCAGCATTCAGGCAGCGAAGAGAAAAATTTGGTTGAGACTATCGCGCCGTCAGCTGCAAGGCTTTGTTAGACGGCCGGTTGCTTCGATTCCGCCAAGAGAACCTTACCACAGCCGATTTCCTTTTCTGACTCGACCTGTACAAGATGAAAAGTCGACCGACGATGGACCGCTTCAGTCAACACGCGCCGCAGCAAGGCGATCTCCGTGCGAACTCCCCTCGCGACGCAGCGTGCGCGAGACTTGAGTAGTGAATCGATGGTCGCGATGCATTCGACGGGGTCGAACCATTCCGCGTCGAAGTCGCGGGGATCGACGTCAACGTCCCCGAGTTCCTCCAATTCTTGAATCGCTTCCGCTGCCTGTTTGGACGAGTACACAGCGAAAGTGCAGAGGGGCTGAAGTTTGCGGCGAAGTGCCAAGTACGTGAGGGACGCATCGAGGTCAGCCTCAATGAGTGCCTGCCCGATCAGTTGATAGCCCACGCGGCCGTTCTGCTCTTGGATCACCACGTACATTTTCATAGCTGTGTCGCCCGAGCGACTGGAGAGAGATTACCCTTGAGGCCGTCTAACGCTGGAGCTGAGGGGCGGCGCACACAACCTCGAAGCCACGCAAGTCTTGCGGATGAAAGCTGCGCTATTCGCCGTCCCCTGCAGCGACTTGTTGGGCGGCGCGTTGAAATGAAAGAATGCTTTTATCCTAAAACGGCGTGTCCCCAAGAATTATCTACAACAATCCGCCATCTGCCGTTCGCTTGCCGACGCAAAACTACTGAAGCATAAGATTCTCTCGACGCGGAATCTCCGTTCAACATCTCGCCGGAGAAGCTCCACTTCGAGGTGAACAGCGCAATATCGCCAGTTTCGATGACGTGCGTTTTCTCTTGCGTGGCAGTACCTTTAATGTTGGCAAAAATCCATTAGTAGGTTGCTCGAATTTCGGTTTTTCCGGTTGCAAGTCTTTTCGGTTCTGCCACCATTACAGCATCGTCTTCATAGAAATCTAGGACGGCGTCTATGTCGCCGCGATTGAAAGCTTCATCAAGCAGTTCAACTGTTTCCAATGGAGTTTGCATAATCATTCAACTCTTAAATCATCACAGATAGCCGCCCAACGCCGGAATTGAGCGGCTGCCCGCCCGATACAAACAACCTGAGAAGTAACAGACGATGTTGATGAGAGGCAAGCTGGCGGGCAGTCCGCTCGAATGACTTGTTCGGTGCGGCGGACAGGTCAATGCGTTTCGTGCCATTTACGCAGCAACCTTTGTTCTTTGTCCGTGTCAATACCAGCTTTCAATTCTTCATTCAGGCGATTTGTTTCGCGCCAAGTTAGTATATCTTTAATTGTGTCATTCAGGTGGCGAAAGCTAAGACCAGAGCCAACAGCCTTATTACAATTGATGAACATAAAGCCTTTCAAATGCGGCGCACCTTCTTCCGGCATCCAAAGGGGCATTTCGCTCCACGGCATGACTTTCTCTTGCATCAGAAAGTTGTCACTGACCCATGTAAAAGAAGCATCACTTTCGCTTACCGTTTTACATTCCTCAAGCACCCTTTCCATCGTCAAGTTGTTAGGCAAACTGTTGGCGTTATAGATGCCGGTTTCCTTACGTTCGATCATTCTCACAGTCCATTCGGCTAAGTCGCGGACATCGATAAACTGAACATAGTGGTCAGGACGACCCGGAGCTAATACTTCGCCGCCGCGAGCGATACGCACAACCCAATAAGCAAACCGGTCGGTGTAATCGTATGAGCCAACGATTAAACCGGGACGGATGATAAGCACTCGATTAGGCAAGGCTTCTCCCGCCGCCTGCTCGCACAGAGCTTTTAACCCGCCATACATTTCTCCGTAAGTCACCGCAGAGACTTGCCCTGATGAATCAATGTCATTCGCCTTTTTCAATTGTTCGCTCGTTAGCGTGGCGACAGGAGCGGTTTCGTCTATACCGAAAACGCTAACATCTGCGTAAACGGAAAGACTGGAAATGAAAACGTAACGATCTACTGAATGAGACAAGATTTCTGCTGATGCCCTTACAGTACGCGGCAGATACCCACAAGTATCAACAACTGCATCCCAACGGCGACCTTGAAGTTTAGCCAAACCGCTGTTTCGATCTCCGTAAATCGTTTCGACACTTGTTAAAGCCGCAGACCGATGCTTCCCGCGATTGAAAAGCGTGACCTCATGGTTACGTGCGAGGGCTGCCGTGACCAGATGACAACCTACAAATCTTGTTCCGCCAAGAAATAATAGCTTCATCAATTTACACCGTGATACGAAACAGGAAAGCACCGAACGACCGAACTGGCATGGGGCGAAACCGAATACACCGCAACTCCGAGTTAAAAAGACAACGTGATAAGAAAGTCGCTGTTTCGCCCTGCCGTCCAATGACTTGTTAGCTTGCGCCTTAGCATTAAAGCGACGACGCGCGTTGATTTATAATTTTTCATTCAGCAACTCATCTTCTTGATGTATTCTTTTAGTGTTTTCCTCCATCGTTGGCAATCCGGCTTCACGCCGCCTTGCCTCTACATTTGCCTCATCGTAAATTTTATACGGAACTGACTTTCCATTCTCACCTAATTCATATTGCGTTCCGTAAAGCTGTGGTTCTAAGTTCATCCATAAGACTCTGTCTTTCAGGTACGCAAGTTGCCAAAGCGGAGCTTCTCCGGCAGCAACAGCAGATTCTAGCAAAGGCACACACCGACGCAGAAAATCCGGTTCAAGAACGGCGTGTTGCACAATAATCCATGCCGCTTCGCAACCATCTTCTCCGACAAGATTTTTCCCCGTCCAGCCGAACTGCTCGACTATCTCTTTCATTCGAGCGTTATTCCGCTCGTGAATCTGTTTCATCACAGGGGAATAATTGTTTTTCGGAAGTTGCCCGGAATGCAAAAGTTTATCGCGGGTTTCGCGGTCTTCTTTTGCCATACTCAATAATTCGGCTCGTAGTTCTTCGTTCATATTTTCTTAAACCTTCGGCACACACGAGCAAGCTAACGCAGCTTTTCACTCTCCCATTTTACATCCAGCTCGACGTTGCATCTCGTCTGGAAAACTATTTCGCTATCGGGATTAAACTGTTCGCTCGGCCTTCTTACGTTCCAAAATCACTTGCTTGCGAGAGTAATCAACGATGACTTTGAAGCGACGTAAAACTTCACCTCCGATAAAGCCATTATCGTCAGTGCCGGTTTCAGTGCCTTGCGTGTTTTGAGAAAAGTTGACAAATGGATTGTTGATTACGAAGCGTCCAAACTGTAGTTGTTTGATGCGAGCTGCGCGCGCCGTTGTCTGATTGGCTAAGATTGCGCCCGTAGTGATTTTGATCGCTTTCGGTGATCGTTCCAATATTTTGTTCATAGCCAAGTATGCCGTCAACATTTTGACCGAACCCGGCTTCCAAGCCGCTTAAGCGGATTGCCGCGAGAGTCAGACCTAGGAAACTGCCTTTCAAAACATAATTCCTGTAACGCCACGACTCATCACCATCTCCATAAACTCATCGGGCAAATCCTCCCGCGAAGATTCGCCTTCTGCCGTCATAAATTTCAGCGTCATATTTTCTACCTGCGGAAAATCTCGCAACCGTTTGACTTCATCTCTATACTGCTCGAAAAATGATGTCGCCTCTGAAATTTGAGTTTCTTTTGTTTCGGCTTGGCTCACCTCTAACAGCAAAAATGTAGTTTCAAGAAAATCTAACCCTGAAGGCTCAACTCCCGCCATTTTAAGTTTGAATTCTTCAGGAAAACCTATTTTCTCGTGATAAAGAATCAACTTTGGGTTAAAAGATGTGTGTCGCACAAATTTCTCTGCTTCAAAACCAACGCCGTCGGCTTGTAACACGCAACCTGCGCGTTGGTATAGCTTTGGATTGTAAAGCCAACTATCGTTTTCAAATCTAGATTGCATTTTCAATTCTCATAAATTCGCGCCGTTGTTTTGTTACACGAGATGTCGAACGCTGCGGTTGAGCGGCCGCCTGAGTTCCTCATCTTTAGCATTCATGCTTGCTTGGGGTCCGCTCGAACCGTTAGGCGGCGCGGCATGAGTCAATCAAACCAAAAATATTTCCAATGCGGGCTTGAGGCGTTATGGACGGTATGCCACCCTTGCCGCGATTCCAACTCTTCCGGTGCACTCATAAGAATCCATGCGGCGTGACTTATCATGACATGCTCGTCAAGCTTGTTGTACATCACGATCTCTCTGATACCGAAATCGAACAGGAATGTAGGCTGCTCAAAGAACAAATTGTATGCATCTCCGTTAGGCGCGTAATGGAACTGCTCGATGCCGACAACAGATGGATGGTAGTCCTTATTAACAGCCAGCAGAAAACTCGGATAACGTCCATGCCGTGTATGGAACTCCTCGATGTCATTCATCAATTCTGCGCTCTGCGCGATTGCATAGTTTCTGCTGAACTCCCTGGCGGGAGCGGCAAGCGTTATTTGAAGGATGAACACGACGCTAGGTATGAAAACTAGATAAAGCGGCGCAGGATTAAAGTTCTCGGCTTCCGCCTTTTTCAACAACTTCAATCTCGGCATAAGTCTTAAGACGAGGTAAAGCCACAGAGCGAGTGTAAGAAAACCCAAAGAAAGGCTCATGCCCATAAACGCGCCGAGAGAAACCGCAATGGCGACAATCGAAGACGCAACCATTGAAGCGAGCGCGAAGTAGCATCCTCGCGCTTTTGTAGGGAGATTCCTCTTTCTGCGCGCTCGCTTCCGCAATTCATATGCTAGCCACAAGACTCCTACCGGAACGAGCAGCAGTCCGACCATCCCAAACGTCTGAGCCATCGCCGATAGCGGCACCGCTAGGCCGTCGTACTCTCCGGGGAGGAAAGGATAAAACGTACACAAAACGAGTAAAATTATTAACCCGCCTATTCGGACAAGATGTAAAGTCATTTCGTCAGATCCGATCTTCATCGGCAAAGCGCGCCCAATTCGATTGTCTCCTAAAACAATGGAAAGCCGCCTAACGCTGGAATTGAGCGGCGGCGGGCGAACTCACGAAACCTTGAAAGGATTAAAGCTACTTGAGAAACATGCTATCGCGCCGTCAGCTGCAAGCGCTTGTTGAACTAAATCCGCCTGCGGGCGAATAGATAAAAACTTACGGGCGGGCACTCACGCTTTCGCATTCCCTTGCAGCAGTCAATAGCTACAGTATCTCTTCCGGGGAGGACCATGAGTGACTCTCGGCAAGGGCCACCATCTTTCCCCTCCCCGGAAGGAGCTACTGCTATGTCACCGTTACAACAACGGATGCTTGAGGATATGCAATTGCGAGGACTCTCGGCAAGAACTCGGGAGGCTTACGCCCGGGCCGTCTGGCAACTGGCCCAACATTACCACCGTAGCCCGGATCGACTCGGCGATGAAGAGCTGCGCCAGTACTTTCTCTATTTAGCTAATGAGAAGAAGATAGCGCGGCCCACCGCCACCATCGCGCTCTGCGGCATCAAGTTCTTCTATGAGCAAACCTTGAAACAACCCTGGCCCACACTGCGGTTTGTGCGGCCGCCGCGTGAATGGAAGCTGCCGGTGGTGCTGAGCCGGAAGGAGGTGCGCCGCATTCTGCGTGAGGTGCGCATTCCGGTCTCAGGCTTGCCTGAAAACCATCTACGCCTGCGGCTTACGCTTGCTGGAGGGGACGCGGCTACAGGTGCCGGATGTTGATAGTGCCCGGAGGCAGTTGCACATTCACGGCAAGGGCAAGCAAGACCGCTATGTGTCCCTACCGCTGGCGACGCTCAAACTGCTGCGTGCTCACTGGAGCACGCATCGTTCACCTTTGTGGTCGTTCCCGGCGCCCACCCGGCACGAGCTGGCCCATAGCCTGGCGCCGCAATCGCAGCCAACAACTGCACCGCGAGACGGTCACGGGTGTGGAGTTCATCCGCCGCTTCCTGCAAGCACACCCTGCCGCGCGGTTGCGCCAAGGTGAGGTACTACGGCCTCTGGAGTCCTGCCTGTCGAGAACAACTCGAGCAGGCACGCACCCTGCTCGGCCCAGTCACGATTGCCGACACTACTGCTGCCGCTGGTGCGGCCTCCGCCGTCGACACTGTTCCTGACTCGTCGTTGATTGAACCGGCAGCGCCTGTGCCCGCAATCGCGCGCTGCCCGCATTGTTACCTCGGTCAATTGTTTGAGGTGCGAGTGTTGCCCCCGCTAAGGAAGGTGCCTCCATGATCATGAACGCACCACTGAACTCACCACTCGCTCCCGGTTCTCTCAGTACTGCGCCACCTGCCGAGCTCCATCTTTTAACGCTGCAGTCTGTTACTCCTCGGTCTCGAACTGCTTTTTGTGAGGCTACTGATGAAGGAATGGGTACTGCTTTGTGAGGCAATGCTCTTATCCTGGCTGGCCCACCCGCCTGAAACCTTCCTTGGGCAAGTAGCAAGCTGCCACTTACCTCACGCTAAAGGGCATTTGAAATTCCAAATACCGTAACTTGAGTCCGCGGATTTCAGTTCAACCCCGGATTTTGTCGCGGCCCGCAGACTCGCGCGACAACAATCCTTAATTCGTTACTCGCGCGACAACAATCCTTAATTCGTTCGGCGCGCCGTTGGAAAGAACATCTCAACGGAGATTTAAAAGCCGCTTGCCATGGACTACCGCGGCGATTGTGATAGCCTCGCCCTGAACACGATAAATGATTCGATAACTGTAGGCGAACCACTCTCGAATGCTTTCATCCGCTATTTCAGGAACCACGCGACCCGCAAGCGGGAATTGTGAGAGGTTGCGTGCGGTATTGAGAATTCTTTTGACTACTGCCGCAGCATAGGCGGCAGAATCTCCAGAGATGTATTGCGCTATAGCCTCAAGATCTTCGACAGCTCGGGGAGACCACTCTACTCGGTAAGCCATTTGCTAAGTCGCTGCTCAACTGCTCCTTGAGAGACTGTGCCCTGAGAATCTGCAGCCTCCAATCCATTTCGCACCTTCTCTATGACATACAGATGATACTGAATGTCCTCGAGCGAGCAATCATCTGGCAACTTACTTAGCAATGCTTCGACTTCTTGCTTGGCAGTACCCATGATGGCTAACAATCTACCATAGAACCGATTAAGCAGCGTAAGCACCGAACGCCGCGCTTCAGCCGCGAGCCCATTCAACTAACCAAAGAAGCCTCGTGCCGTCGAGTCTGCTGCAAGCGCTCGTTCGGGGGCGCAAGAATAGCCGCGGGAGCCGCGCGCAAGCATTCAATTGTTTTTCTCTTCGATATCCAACGCCCCGCCTGAGCTGCAGTATCACCCATGGCTCATCAGAACGGACGCGACTAGCTTCGTCGAGAGACCCAAGCGGAGATGCAACACGCAACCCGCCTAACAACAACCTGAGTTAGGGAAGCTTCAACCGCGGCGGACGCGGTACACGCTCCCTGGAA
>JALZJF010000048.1 GCA_030859905.1 Acidobacteriota bacterium | reverse complement strand
GTATCTGAACCTGGAAACGCATCGATGCCCGGTTTCGCGCTTGGCCTCGGACTAACCAACGAATGTAATCTGGCCTGCTCCTTCTGCTATCGCGATCCCACGCGCATTGATCGACTGACACTTGATGACGTGCGCGCTGTCATGAACAGTCTTCCTGTTCGCTCGGTGAATCTCGGCACAGGCGAGAACGGAATGCACCCGGATTTCCTCTCGATTATCGACTTCCTGCGAGCACAACCCATCAAACTTACAATCACGTCAAACGGTCATAGCATCGCGATTCTCGACGACGAACACGTTCGCGCCTTCCACGATGTGGAATTCTCACTGGATTATCCGACCGAAGTAGAGCAGGACGCGCAACGCGGCGCGGGAAACTGGACTTTGATCCGCAAGCAGGCGGAGCGCTGCCAGCGTCTGGGCGTGCCGGTTACGATCATCGCGGTGATGATGAAATCGAATTACCTTAAACTCGCCCGAGTGGCACGCGTCGCCAAGCAGATGCAAGCGCCACTGCGGGTGAATGTGTACCAATCGGTAAGGACCGATGCGTATGCTTTAACCTACGAGGAGTATTGGGAAGGCTTTCGCCGTCTGTTTGCCGAGACTTATGTGATCGGGATTGGCGAACCGCTGGTACGGGCGATGGCGGGTTTGCCGCCGCCTGAGACAGAGTGCGGCTGCGGGGTAGCTACGATACGAGTAACGCCGCGTGGCACTACGCAGCCGTGCGTGTATTGGCCAGGCGTCGGCGAGCCACTATCCCATCTGCTCAACGCTGGCGAAGACATTCGCCAGACACCATCATTCGTCGCGGCTCGCATGCTGCCTCAGAAATGCGAACCCTGCCAATTTCTGGAAACATGCCGGGGAGGATGTGCCGGACGGCGAGTCCTGCAAGGCGCTCTAGACGAACCTGACTGTTACTGCCCAATCATGCGCGGTGACTACCCTCAATTAGAGATCGAAATGGCGCCGGCGCGTGACCTGCCAAAGCTTGGCAGCGCCTGCACGACAGTGGTAATCGCACGTGACTGATTAAGCCTGCTAACCATCGCTCAGCGACGCTCCATCGCCACCCGAGCCAGCGTCGCCAGAATACGCGCTCCAGCCTTAAATGTGCCGCGCAGCGTTCCCGAAACTTTCGACTGTCCTCCGGCGCGGCGGCGATGGTTCACGGGTACTTCGAGGATGCGCAGGCCAGCGCGCGCGGACCGCATTTGCATCTCCAGATTCCAACCGTAGGTCTGCTCGCGCATCCCGAGAGATTCAAGCGCCTCGCGGCGAATGGCGCGGAAGGGACACATATCCGTATAGCGAACACCGTAAAGCGCGCGAAGGAATAAGCCAGCCGCTCGTCCGGCAAGGATCTGCTGCAAGTTCAGGCTGCCGCGCTCGCGACGCCCACGTGTGCGCGAGCCGATAACAAAATCGTACTTCCCTTCACTGATTGGTTCGACCAGGTGTTCCATCAACTCGGGGCAGTCGCTACCGTCACCGTCAAGAAAAACAACGATCTCGCAATCCGGGGCAAGCGCTCGAACTCCCGCGGCACAGGCGCGGCCGTAACCACGCCGTGATTCCGGAATTACGTATGCGCCCGCCTCGCTCGCACGGGCAGAGGTAGAATCTTCGCTGCCGTTATCAACGACGATCACTTCGTTTGCCGTCGCCGGCGGGACACCGCGAACGACATCAGCGATGGTTTCTTCCTCGTTAAGGGCTGGAATAATGACGGAGACTCTCATCAACGCTTTGCGCCGATTCTCTTTGAACCTGGTGCACGATCCCTTTCGAGCGCAGGATCGATTCAGCCGCTGCGAAATAATCGCGCACGTCCGCCTGTGCGCGAATCCAATCCAGATATCGGGCGATGCCAGCTTCCAAATCCACTTCAGGCGTGAAACCGAGCGAGCGAATCCGGGTGATGTCTGAGATCAAGTGACGCATCTCGCCTGGACGGAACTCTCCCGGAGCAGCGGGTTCAATATGAATGTTTAGAGCATTGGAGATTAGTCGAGCAACTTCGCGAATAGTTGCGGCTTTGCCGCTGCCAACATTTACTGCCAGTCCGTCAAGCTTGTCCGTAGAGGCAGCTAGCAGATTTGCGCGCGCAATGTCTTCAACAAAGCAGAGATCGCGCGTCTGGTAGCCGTCCTCGTACAGCACAGGTTGTTGATTGGTTAGGAGCTTAATGCAGAAGATAGCGATCACTCCCGTGTAAGGATTGAAGATTGACTGGCGCGGCCCATATGTGCATGAGTAGCGCAACGCGACTGCCGGAATGCCTGTCTGCCGCGCCCACGTCAGGACCAGACGCTCCTGATCGACTTTCGTAATTGCGTAGACAGTTTCCCCGCCAATCGGAGCCTCTTCAGGTGTCGGTGCGGAAGTAGTTTCTGAGCCGCATTGCGGGCAGTGTACTGAGAAATCTCCGGAACTGAGTTGCTTGACCGCGCGCACAGTGGGAAATACCAGTCCATGTTGCGGGCAGTTTGCTGCGCCTTCACTGTAAACGGCCTGCGAGGACGCGACCACTACCTTCTTCACCGGCAAAGATTCATCGCGAATGATTTCGAGCATCTGGGCAGTGCCAAAGCTGTTGACTTCAACAAACTTTCCGATTTCCGGCATATACCCGCCATAGGCGGCTTCATGAAAGACAACATCGATATCGCGCAACGCCGCGGCTGTGGCTGCCCGATCGCGAATGTCGGCCTCAATAAACTCCGCTGTTGCAGGTATCCAGGAGGGCCTACCATTTCGGTGGGTTTGCGGCTCAAGATTGTCGAGAATACGCACCAACCAGCCTTCCCGAATCAACAGGTCAGCGATGTGCGATCCAATCAGTCCGGCTCCACCTGTTATCAATGCTCGCATGTTTTTGTCCAAGTAATCATCAGTCCGTCGATTCCGCTATCTACGGCGAAGCTTCTTCCTGAGTTTGCTCCGTCAATTTGAGGAGCAGACTGCGTGCCAGTAGTTCGATCGCAAGGAGCAAGGCGAAGGGCAGATAGATGGCGGTGTTCAACCAAAACATCTGTTCAGGCTTGTCGCCCAGCCAGCTCCCGTAAAGAACAAAACTCGCGGCAGTAAGATAAAACAGCGATGGGCGTGGCACAAAGCACAGAAACGGGACGAGCCACGCAAAGTACCAGGAGAAGTGTGGCGCGAAGAGTACGATAACAACGGTAGCAAGGACACAGGCCCGCCTAATATAGCTATCAGCATGCTGCTCCGCTTTGAAGACTGACCACGCGGCGACACTAATCATAGTTATGAGAGCGAAGATCAGGAACGCTGTATTCGGAATGCTTGCCCCCACAAGCTTACGCGCCACGCTCAGTAGATAGAATTGCTCGCCGCTCGCCAGACCTTGTTCCGTTACATAACCAGGCAAGAACCCCAGCACCGCGACCGGGCCGACGCTCAGGTAGGGCAGATAAGCAACTACAACGGTAATCGCTAGCGCCAGTGGCATCTTCCAGCCCCAGCGTCTATAAAGCGCGGGGAACAGAGCCAATGGAAACAGCTTTACGAGGGTGGCGCACGCCAATGTGATTCCTACTAAAACCTCCGCCTTTCGGCGTCGTGCCAAAAGCGCCAGCGTGATGAACGCTACGGCCACTGCATCGACGTGACCGCTGCCGGCAAACTCCCAAACGATCAAAGGATGCCACGCGTATATCAAGACGCGCTGTCGCGACAGACCGAATGAAGCGAGCAACTGAGCGATGGCCCAGATCGCGATAGCCTCAAAGCCCAACATGGTTGCCTTCATCCACGTCACGGATTCACTTATACGGGTCGCCAGTAAATAGATGGCCTGGGCGAGGGGAGGATAGATCGTGGTGGCGTAATCGCGGCGGTTGATCTTAGGATAAATCTTGTCATCACGAAGCTGTGCCAGTGACGGGTCGGCGGGAATGTAGCGGTAGGGATTGATGCCCGCAGCCTGAACACGACCATCCCATACGTATCGGTAAATGTCGTCCGAGAGGTAGGGCGGCGAAAACAAGATGCTGAGACGAAAGAGGACGGCGAAGAGAATTACGATCAGGAAGAGTGGCCTGGCCGGTCTTGCTCGCAAGATCACCCAAGAGGCGACGAAGTAAAGTATCGCCTGGCAGGCAGTCAGTTTGAGGAACCAAAGTATGTCCTTAGTGCCTGCTGCACGGAGGCCAACACGGTAAAGCACAAGCGACGTTAGACCAAACAGGACAAGCACGAGCGTTATCCAGTTGAAGTTGCTCCGGTTAGAGGCAGCATGCGGTGATGCCATTAGATTTTGGTAGGCCGGCAAGCCAAGTAATCGCATCGAGGCACGGGAGAAGCGCCTCCTGGAAGCGATCGCGCTTTGAAATCATAGAGGCTGGACTCGAAAGAACCGATGAAACTGACTTACTGTCGGCGCTTCCAAGCGCTTGGGCGACATCGGCATCCGGCGCAGCGCACGCGCTGCTGGGGCGCAGCTATGCTTATGCACGTCACGAGCAAGCGCTCAATCATCGCCTGGTCTTTGTTTTGATTGGCTTGGCTTTCACTCCGCTGTTAAATTCAGTTAATTTCTCCCAGTCAATGCCGCCATCTGCCGTGGCAAATTCCTCAAGAAACCTGAGCTCAAACCGATTTACCGCTTTGGCCCACTCCTCCTCAAACTGGATTCGATGCTTGGTAGGATAATCCTTCATGAGCCGGATAAGCTTGAGATACAAATCAGAGTCTCCTGTGAGCTCTTGCCAGAACGCCTGACCCGAGCGAATTCGGTAAATCCTTTTGGAGGTCGGATCACCACTTTTGCGTCCATAACCGTGACCCAGGAGTGCGTCAAATTGCTTATGCAATTTGAACATTCGGCTGCGCAGTTCGCAGAACTCATCGTTCATTCTTTTGGCTTGACTCGCATTAAAGATATTCGGTCCCGACTTCACGGCTATTGCTTTATATGTTGTTTGGCTTTCTATAGCCACGTCAATACCCGCACTCGGAGCAACGTGGCCTTTGCTGCAAAGTTTGGAAATTGGTTCGAAGAACGCGTCGCCAAAAATGCCTTCATCCGAAGACGACATGTAATCCCTAAGCAATCGTTCAACGATCTCAGATGCTTTTTGAATACCGACAGCCCGGAACAAATATGGATTCTTTTTCCTGAGCGCGTCGTTGAGTTTCAAGCCGCTGAGTTTTCTAATCCTTCGATCATAAAATACGTCGAGGCTATTACGTATCAGTGCCTCAAGTCTTTTCGTGTTCATTTAGCTCTGCGCTCTTGACGCAAATGGGAGGGGAAGCGTTGATGGTTCTATTAAGCGCAGGCGATTAAGCGCAATTTCGATAAACGCAGGGTTCAATTCGATGCCGATGTAGTTTCTGTTCAGGTTTGCGCAGGCGACTGCGGTGGTGCCGGACCCCATGAATGGATCGAGCGCAACGTCGCCCGGAACTGTGAATAACTTAATGAACCAAGCAGGCAGATCCTCAGGAAATGTTGCGCTGTGGTTTTGGTTAGCACACTCCGTTGGTAAATGAAGAACGTTCGTAGGGAAAGCCATCTCGCGACCAACCCAGTTTTCTATCTTCTTACCGAAGCCACTTTTCACTTTGGAATTGTCCCGGCGCTTATCTGTTTCACTGAGATTCTTGAGCCGGGCGTGCCGCCAGTCACCCATAGGAACCATGACAGCTTCTTGATACATGTTGAATTTTCGCTGTCTAGTAAAGTGAAGGCATCTTTCCCACGCGTCTCGGAATCGATTCGGCCATTTTCCCGGGTGACAGTTACGCTTATGCCAAATGTATTCCTCAGTCCATAGCCAACCTTGCTTGCGCATTTCTAAAATCAACTCCAAGACGTAAATGTGGCGCTCGCCTTTTGAAACACGTTCTTTAATGTTCAATATGAAAGACCCACTTGGCTTGAGAACCCTTCTGAGTTGATCGGAAATAGGCAAAAACCAACGAACATATCCGTCCGGATGGACGCCCCCGTAAATGCTCTTTCTTTGGTCTGCGTATGGAGGGGATGTAATGATGAGGTCCACGGACTCATTTGGGAGACTCCGCAAAATATCTAAGCAGTCTCCCGCAATTATTCTGTTCAGAAATGACTCCATATCTACGCTCCTAGGGTGAGGTTTGGCCTAGTGATGCCATCTCGCTGTATTTTAACTCCGAAGCGAAGCAAAGTTTAAACTATATTACGTCCTTCTAGATGATTCAGTCGACCCAACTCTGGGAAGATGCGCTGCGATTCGATGAGCGTAGCAAGATACCGGCGAGTATGCGGCGCAGGGTAATTACCGTCCTGCCGACGCGATAAGAACAACTCCTCGCAAAGTTGATTGAGCGTCGCGCCGTCGTCAACATCGTACCAGAGAGGAAGCAGCTCGACCTCAAGCCCAATCTCGGCAGCCCGCTCAACAGTGTGGGCGAGAACCTCCGCCGTGCTCCAGGCAATTCGGTCAAACAATCTGGAATGGACATTCTTGAGGCCGATCAGGTAATACCCACCATCCTGACTTGGGCCGAGCACGACTCGATCCCCCTCCTGCGCCAATAATGAGGCGGCGGTTATCAGAATTTCCCCCGGCAGCGTTGGGCTATCGGAGTTAATCAGGCACACGGATCGAAATCCTTCGTTGAGCAATTCGGCAGCGGCACTTGCAAGCCGGTCGCCGAGCGTTTCACCGCGCTGAGCTAACAACTTGAAGCCATTGGGAAGCAGACCATGTAACAAGGTTTCAGCATCTGCGGGAGTGTACAGCAGCACACCTTTCGTCCGACCCCCGCTTAAAGAGGCCACGTTTGTAGTCATGTCACGCAGAAAGCACATGCTTAGTGTCGCTGCTTCTTCTGAAGTCAGCGGTGGAGTGAGGCGGGTTTTCACCGCGCCGGCGAACGGCACCTTAGCCATTAATGCTAGAGCACAGCTCGGCCTATTCGGCAGTGGACTGGGTACGGGATCGATGTTCATTCAGCAGGAAAGAACTATTCGTCGAGACTGACGAATGCCAGGTGTTGGAGAGCCTCAAAGAAAGCTCACGAATATTCCGCTGGCCACGGCCAAAATCCATATTGATGCGCCAACGAAGGCAGCAACCTTCCAGTTTGTCGATCTCATTATTGTGAGCAACGAGGGAAGATTCACGGACGGCCCAGCGATCAACAGCGCCACCGCAGCGCCCGCAGGTGCCCCCGACCCGAGTAATATCAGAGCCAGCGGAATCTCGAAAAAAGTCGGCAACGCCAACGGAACAGCAAAGGCGGCAACAACCACGATCGCCAGGAATTTCGCCGTATTTGAATCAAATGTTCGCACCGGAATCATCTGAACAATGATCATTGAAACGAATACGCCGATAATTATTACCGGAACCAACCGCACGGCGACTCGGGCGCAGGCGCGCAAGAAATGAACGAAGTCGGCCGGGCGACCTTCTGTTTGCCAATCATCGACGTCACAGTGAACTTTGGTTCTGCCGAATATCCTGTCGGCGATCATTCCCGTAAACAACACCGCAGCGACGCTGGCGGCTGCGCGTGTAGCGCCGATTTTATAGTCAAAGAGCATGAAGGTTAGTATCAGGGCGGCTGGATTTAGGGCAGGCGCAGCGAGCATCACCCCTAGCGATGGGCCAAGTCGGGCAGAACGCTCGTACACTCCCGTGAAGATTGGCGCCACACAACAGGAACACAGCATCAATGGCGCTCCGGCAACTGCAGCGATTGCCTGTGATCGCAGCGAACGTCTTCCCAGCAAGCGCGCCAACCACTGCGGGGAGATAAACGTGCTCACTGCTGAGCTAATCAGAATCCCAAAGAGCAGCGCCGGCCATATAACAAGAAAATAGTTCAGCGTTAGGGTTGCTACTCCGGCTTCCGAAGCGCCGACCCCTGGAATTACGTTATCGCGTGGAATGAATACTCCGGTAGAGGAAACCTTCCCGATCACCGTCAACGCGGCTGAACTCTTATAAGCAATGAGCGCTCCGACTATGACTAGCATTGGCAGTACAAAATAAGAAACGTGCGGCACAGTAGTCAGCGACGCTTCGTTTCTTTTGTTATCTGTTTGTTCTTCAATCATTGAGATTTATTGAGATTCTCTAATCGCTAGCGAAATTTAGCTCGACTCTTTCTAAGCCCCGACTCCTAACCGTGAGACAATGATCACTTGCGCTCTAACTACGACGACGAACGAGTCATTACCAAAAGGAAGCGAGTCAGCCGCACATTGCCGAAAAGTAACGTTCGTTATTCCACGACGACGTGCTTCGCTTTCAGCGGCCTCAACCATCCGTGCTGCAGCGTCGGTGCAAATGACCGAGCCTGTTGGCCCAACCGTCTCTGCGATCGTGAGCGAAGGCTCTCCCGGACCACCAGCAATGTCAAGCACGGATTGCCCCCTAACGATACCAACAATGCTTAATAAGTGCGCAGGTAACAGGAGCGAACATTTTACGAATGATAGCGCTGTGCTTTTCCCAATATGGCGCTGATTCGGTCCACTCCCGCAGAGTGTCATTTGACTGAAAATGGCTCATGGCTTCAATTTAGCTGAAATAGTACCAGAACCACTTCTTATAGCGCGCAATGCCTTCGAGTATGGCTCAAAACCCGCCTGCTGGTTAATTTGCGTCAGCGTCGGATACACGTGAATCATGCTGCCTAATGCCGTGATTGATAGTCACTTTTTCATGGCCGACGACTTCGCGAATGAGTTCGCCTGAAAGCGCGCCGACGGATGTGCGCGTCGACAATCTCGTTCGTCAGAAAACCCACGAAAGCCGGTATCAAAGATTTTGGCATTCAGCAACTCAGTGGCCCGCGATGCCGACGCCAACGTGGCATTGCTTATAAAGTTACCGACACGCTGACCGTCATCTTTTCCGATCGTGAGGATGTCGCGCGTTACACAGGTAACGAATTGCCGGCTGATTACGCCAAGCGTCCCGATACTCTGCTGGCTGAGAAAGCGTAGCGTTGGGTTTTTAGAGCGACTCGGGCGAACGCCATCATATAATGGTTGCCGCCGGTAATTGAGCAAGCTCGCGCCGGTAAATCCAATAAGTGCAAGGGAGATCGGGATCAGTGATGTTGAAGGTAGGGATCGTTCAGGCAGGACCTGTGTTCATGGACCTCGAAGCCAGCGTCGCCAAGGCCATTGGGCTAATTGAGCAAGCCGCCAAGCTAGGACATAAACTTATCGTCTTTGGTGAAACGTGGCTTCCCGGTTATCCCGCATGGCTTGATTACTGTCCAGGTGCCGCCCTGTGGGACCATGGGCCAACGAAAGAAGTCTTCGCCCTGCTTCGTCAAAACAGTCTAGTAATTCCTGGCCCCGGGTCCGAGATGTTGGCCGCAACCGCCGCTGACTACGGTGTTGTTCTTGTCATTGGGGTCAACGAGCGCGTGGATCAGGGGCCCGGCAACGGAACACTCTATAACACTCTGCTAACCTTCAATTCGGATGGTTCTTTGGTCAATCATCATCGCAAACTGATCCCGACTTATACAGAAAGACTTATCTGGGGACAGGGAGGCGGAGCAGGTCTCAAAGCAGTTGACACATCCGCTGGCAGGGTCGGCGGGCTTATTTGCTGGGAACACTGGATGCCTCTTGCGCGGCATGTATTGCACACGTCTGGCGAACGGATCCACATAGCCGTCTGGCCCACCGTTCACGAGATGCACCAGATTGCCAGTCGTCATTATGCCTTTGAAGGCAGATGCTTCGTGCTGGCGGCAGGACTCTTGATGAAAGTCAGCGACCTTCCCTCTCAATTGAACGTCGTGCCGGAACTCGCTGATAAACCGGATCACCTACTACTAAGAGGCGGAAGCGCCATCATCGGGCCCAGTGGACGCTACATCGTTGAGCCGGTATTTGATGAGGACACGA
>JALZJF010000041.1 GCA_030859905.1 Acidobacteriota bacterium | reverse complement strand
GAGTAGGCGCGAATCTTGAGCGGGGGCGCGCTGCGCTTTGCCCCCTTTCCCAACCTGCGAATTATCGGGCGCGGAGTACTTTTGCGCCACGCATTGACATTCAGAGTAGCCCGCTCGAGTTCTGAAGGCTCTTTGGACTTTATCGCCCGATCCATTACGATTATAGCCATGCCACGCAAAATCAGTCGTCGAGAATTTGTCGGCGTCACGGTCGCGGGCGCAGCAATCGCCGCTGCGCCTAAACTCTCACGAGCGCAGACTCGTCGTCCAAACATCCTTTTCATTCTCGCCGACGATCTTGGTTATGGCGATCTAAGCTGTTACGGACGTCCCGATTACCAAACCTCAAACCTCGATCGGCTTGCCCGGGAGGGCGTCCGCTTCGTCAATGCGTATTCAGCATCGCCTGTCTGCACGCCGACTCGGTGTGCGTTCATAACAGGGCGTTACCCCGCGAGAACTCGAGTTGGCTTGGAAGAACCGCTGCACGAAAAGAGTATTCTGGGTGACAAAGCAGAGACTCTGGGCCTTCCGCCCGAGCACCCGACGGTTGCCTCTCTGCTCAAGTCAAACGGTTATGCGACAGCGCTCATCGGCAAGTGGCACCTGGGTTATCTGCCAAAGTTTGGCCCCTTGCAGAGTGGCTTTGAAGAGTTCTTCGGGATCATGAGTGGGGCAGTGGACTTTTTTACCCACAAGGATATGGAGGGTGAAGGCGATCTTTTTGAGGGAAAAGTTCCCGTAGAGCGTGTTGGTTACCTGACAAACCTGCTTACCACTCGAGCCGTCGAATACATCTCGCGGAGAGGTCAACGCAATGAGCGTGGGAGCCGGGGCCGCCCGTTCTATTTGAGTCTTCATTACACTGCGCCTCACTGGCCCTGGGAAGGTCCCACGGACATCGCCGTCAGCCGCGCATTAGGGCGGAAATACGATGGGTTTACAGCCGGAGGTTCTCTGAAAACTTATGCCGCCATGATGAAAAGTTTGGACGACGGGATTGGCGAAGTACTGGGAGCCCTCGCGAAGGCTAACCTCGATCGCGGTACCCTTGTGATTTTCACCAGTGATAATGGCGGTGAGCGTTTCTCTTATAACTGGCCCTTCCGGGGGCAGAAGTTTTCGTTGTTCGAAGGCGGCATAAGAGTGCCGGCGATAGTACGTTGGCCGGGCGTGGTTCCCACAGGACGTGTCTCTGAGCAAGCCTCGATCACCATGGACTGGACGGCTACGATTCTCGCTGCTGGGCTAACTAAACCCGATCCCGCCTTTCCACTGGATGGCGACGATCTACTGCCGGTCATCAGTGGAGGCCGCAGTTCACGCGCCGCTGACACCGGAGGTCGCGACTCACGGGCCACCTACCACCGCACTCTTTTCTGGCGCAACTCTAACCAGGACGCCGTCCGTCACGGGAGTTGGAAGTATCTCAACGACGGCACGAGGGAATATCTTTTTGATCTTTCAGTAGATCAAAGAGAGCAGGCCAACTTCCGCGAGCAGAACCCCGCCATGTTCGACCAATTGCGAAACGAGTCTAAAAAATGGCAGTCCCAGGTACTCCCCCGTCCTCCCGCTCGACCGCCTCGCGTGCTTTAGTTCGACAATGGAAACAGCCGCCGGCGCCGCGCCGGCAAAGTTCTTATAACTCTGATCGTCCAGGTCTTCACGATCCGTGAAATCGCAGGCTGGTTGAGCGGACCTTGAGGGTAGTTGAGGGTCGCCGTGAAATCAGTGGTTGGCCGGTTGGGCATGTATAAGACGGCGGATGCGATCGGCAAACAGCACATCAATCTTCAGTGGCTCAATCAGGGCAGTCACTTCCCCCTGTCCAAAAGTGGGGTGCACCATCGTCTGACCGGCGCGGTAGGAGCGGGTCCTATCATAAGGCGCGCCCGGGTCAAGCTTGCGTTTTGCTCCTGAGGCGGCGCCGGTCTTAAACGTGCCGAGCGTGCCGCACTTAGGGCAACTGACTCTGGATATCTTCCCGCGTTTCGTCAGCGACGCTATTACATGTCCGCGCTCTTCCTTACACTTGATGCAGAACTTTTCCACGCGCTCGCCAACGACGAACGCCGGCTTCTCCAAGTTTTCCTCAACGGTTGCTGTTTGCTTCTCCACGCAATCCTCCTCGTTTACTTGTACCGGTAGGTTATCCGACCTCTGGTCAGGTCGTAAGGCGACATCTCAACGCTCACGCGGTCGCCTACTAGAATACGGATGCGGTTCTTGCGCATCTTGCCAGAGATGACGGCAAGTACAACGTGCTGGGTATTTTCGAGCTGTACTTTGAAAAATGCGTTGGGCTGCTTGTCGATGATAGTGCCCTCAGCCGGAATCAGATCGTCTTTAGCCAAATCGGGTTGCTCCTTTAGCTCAGAAGTGGTTATGAATAGGGTAGGTGAGCAAAAGTGGAAGCTGACAATCGCTTCTCCAATTTCACTCATTGCTCCCGTTGTTATCTGCTCGCTCGACGCGGTCGAAATGAACGTGTAAACACTGCCGAAGAAACTCCAGCACCGCGTCTTGATGCAGGAGCCGGTCGGCCATTATGGATACTGTTATTCGTTCCGCCAAAACCCGGCAATACCACGCGTTTCACGGTCTGTCCGGTGAGATGTTCTATCGCACGCATTGAGACTTCATCAACCGGGGTCACGATTGTGATTGCGCGGCCCTGATTGCCGGCTCTTCCGGTGCGGCCTATACGATGGATGTAGTCTTCCGGCGCGGAAGGCACGTCATAGTTAATGACGTGCGAAACGAGATCCACGTCGAGACCGCGCGCGGCGATGTCGGTCGCCACCAGCACCCGCGTGCGTCCATCGCGGAAGCCTCGTAAGGCTGACTCACGCTGCGACTGTGAACGGTCTGCGTGAATGCGGTTTACGCTATGATCGCGCGCTGAAAGGATATGCGAAAGGCGTTCGGCTCCGCGGCGTGTCCGGGTAAAAACCAGGACGCGCTCGAAACGTTCCCGTTCCAGGAGGTCTAACAACAATGCAGTTTTCGACTCCTGGGCTACCGGGTAAGCGGTCTGTTCTACCATGACAGCAGCCTGACCCCTAGGACCGACCTCGATCAACGTCGGGCTCTGCATTGTCGACCGCGCCAGCTTTTCAATCTCCGGAGACATCGTCGCCGAAAAGAGTAGGGTTTGCCGTTTTTCCGGCACCATCGAAAGCACTCGGCGAATTGCCGGCAAAAACCCCATGTCCAGCATGCGGTCCGCTTCGTCCAGGACCAGCACTTCGACTCTCGAAAGATCAAGTGCGCGCCGCTCAGTAAGATCAAGCAATCTCCCAGGGGTGGCGATTACCACCGCCGGACCGTGACGCAGGGCATCAAGTTGCCGCGCCATGCTGGCTCCGCCGATAAGTGTAACACTTCGATTGGCCTTAACTGGATTTAACTCGACATAGTTCTTTTCAATTTGGGCGGCCAGCTCGCGGGTGGGCGCCAGCACCAGCACACGCACTTTGCGCTGCTGCGCTCCCTTTGCGGACGCGGCGTTCTTGCGGGTAGAAGTTGCGCCCTGAATGGGCTCCGTAATCTTTTGAATGATGGGGAGCAAAAATGCGGCCGTCTTGCCTGTGCCGGTTTCAGCACAGCCGATTAGGTCCTGACCGCTGAGCACGACAGGAATCCCCTGTCGTTGGATCGGTGTTGGTTCGGTGTATCCGAGAGACTCGCAGCTCCGCACTTGTGCAGGCGCAAGTCCCAGTTGAGAAAAATTCATAGATTCCTTTGTCTGAACGCTTCAGTCAAATTCTGAAACGCAGTTTGTTTATACTTTGTGATTCTCCGTGACTCCGTGGCGTGGCGCTTACCTGCGCCACGGAGACTCGAAGAAATGGAAAATCCGACTACCAGCGGGGCTCGCGGTTGCCACCACCGCCACCACCGCCGCCGTAGCCACCACCGCCGCCACGATTACCACCGTAGCCACCGCCACCGCCGCGTCCGCCGCCGAATCCGCCACGTCCGCCGCCACCGCCGCCACCGCGATTCTCCCGCGGCTTGGCTTCATTGACCGTCAGGCTGCGTCCGTTGACTTCCTTGCCGTTAAACTCGGCAATAGCCGCAGCGCCTTCTTCCTTGCTGGACATTTCGACGAAGCCGAAGCCGCGTGAGCGTCCCGTGTCGCGGTCTTCCACGACGCTCGCTGATTCGACCGTGCCGGCAGTTGCAAAGAGTTCCTGCAAATCCTGGCTGGAGGTCGAGAACGCAAGATTTCCTACGTAAAGTTTCATTGTCATGTAGATGTACCTTTCCCCTTTGGGGGAATAAAGAGAAGCTGCGAATCGGATTGGCTTCGGTCGAACGGTAGGAGCGAAGGGCCGGTTTTCGAATGCTCGATGGAGCGGCTTCTGAAGTTGAAATCAGCCTGCTCTCGAACCATCCAAAACGCCAGCGCCAATAGACTTACGCGCGGGGCGCATCACCGTCGATGCGCGAGAGAAGGATTAACCGTGCGTCACTATGCACTATTAAGGGACAACACGCAAGGTGACGGGGGTGAGACGGGTGAGACGCCAGGGGTCAGTTTGAATCCGGAAGTTCAGAGTTCCTTCAGGTTGCCGTTTCGCCACCATAAACTAGACTTTGAACTCTAACTTACCCACTACCCCCCAAAGCGGGGAAGCCAGGTCCCAGTGGTAATTGTAGAAAAGTGATAGTGTTACCAGCCGGGAATCAAACTTTTGACAAACATCCCGTAGCATCTTCGGTGAGAAATCGATGATTCCGTCAAAAATACACTGGTTTCGGTCTTGTGGACTTGCGCTGCTCATTGGCGTGGCGCTCTCATTTGTGGTGAACGCTGAGGCCCAGACCAGGAAGCCTAAAGAAACCCGGCCGGCCAACGAACTTGCCCAGCTCCGCCAAGAATTCATTAAGGCGACCAGAGAATACAAAACGAGCCTTGCGAAGCTCTTGGCTATCCACGAGCGTAATGTGACGAAGGCCGAGGAGAAACTAGATCAATCTCGAACACTCTACTCCGAAGGACTTATCTCAAAAAACCAGCTGGCCGCAAATGAGATTGCGGTCGCCGCTGCAAAGGACAAAGTCAACGAAGCCAAACGGCAGATGTCCACTGCCGACTCACAGATGGCCGATACCCTCGTCGAGGTCCAGGCCGAGGCTCAGATGGCAAAAACGCCTTTGCGAAAGGGAAGTCTGGTTCGAACTACGTCATACATTCGTTACAGTGGTACCGCCACGTGGGCGTTGTCAGACGCATGGAAAGTGCAACGCTTCTTCTTCGATTCGTTCAAGAAGCAACTGCCGGTGGGCGTATTTGGTCAGGGAGCATTTCATGATTCCTGGCGTCTGGATCATCGCCACGCGATGGATGTCTCACTTCATCCAGACAAGCCTGAAGGTCAACTCTTAATGAACTACCTGCGCGCTAATGGGATTCCCTTCCTCGCATTCCGCGTGGCAATCCCAGGAACGTCCACTGGACCCCATATCCACATCGGCCGCCCGTCCCACCGATTCTGAGTAGTGGTACGGCTCGTTCGCTGGTTTCATGAGGGGCATCGTACCCCACTCACGAGGTCGTGGTATGGAACCGCGAAACGATGCCAACAACAGGAAGTTTTAGGCCACAGCGACTTTTCCTCTGTATGCTAATATGTAGCGCCTGCTACGGCGCAATGCAGGGCGTTGCCAATTAATAAGCTAAGGGTTTCAAAGCGGCCGCAATTTCGTTTTTCAACTCAATTAATCTTTAAGAGGTAAGGATGCCGGAACTGCGTGGACAACAGGCGACCGACGAGGTCAAACAGGAGTGGGCGTTCGCTTACAAGCTTTACTTGAAAGCGCCCGGCGACTCGCGGGACAAAAAGAACGATCGCTCAGAACGAATTAGCTATGTGGCGAAGGAAATGAACCTCACCCACAAGCAGGCCAAGCGACGCATCAGAAACTACGAGTCGTGGCAGCGCAACATCAAGAAGCGACTGGTGGAACCTTAGGGAGTTCCTGCTTATCCGGTTGTTTCAGCAAATCGCTACGGACAGACACGCGATGAGCCTGAAACCGCAACATATGGGCCTATGCTGAAACAAGCGGATAAGCATAAGGGAGTTAAGTTTCGCACATCTCTCACAAAACGCCGGCTCGCGCACTCCCTATTTGAAACCCACCTTCTCCAGCAAATGTAGCCCAAATATGGGTTTCCCCATGCAGAACCTGATCTGCCGTGCCTGAGACTAACTCCAATACGTTAGTGCTCTACGATGGCCTTTGCGGCTTGTGCAATGGTCTCAATCAGTTCTTACTCAAGCGTGACCCGAATGATCACTTTCGGTTTGCGTCCCTTCAGAGTGAATTTGCCGCATCTCTGCTGAAGCGTTATGACATCAACGCCGTCGACCTCGATACGGTTTACGTTGTTGCTGACTATGGGCAGCCGAGCCAGCGTCTGCTGTCGAGGGCCGACGCCATTCTGCACGCTCTCAACCGGCTTGGGGGGATGTGGGGTTTCTTCCGAGCTGGAGGGGTGTTGCCGAAGAGCTTACGCGATGCTCTTTACAGTTTGGTCGCACGCAATCGGTATCGTGTCTTCGGGAAGTACGAAGTCTGTTTGATGCCTGAGGAAAAGTACCGGAAAAAGTTTCTTGATCTGGTCACTTCACAGCCATCATGTAACTCCGGAGGATGAGTTCTCGCGATGGCGCACGCGCCAGGTTGTGTTGGCCGCCGTCAAGCATAAGGCAAGCCAGGCCAGGCCCTCTATCATGGCTCCCAGCACATCACTCAAGTAATGAGCGCCAAGATAGATGCGGCTGAATCCCACTAGCAGGACCATGAAAACTGCGAGCGTGACAGCCAACACACGCCTGAGCCACTCTCGAATCTTCCATATGGCGAAGGCCGCGAGGACCCCATAGAAGCAGGTCGCCGCCATTGTGTGACCACTCGGAAAGCCATAACTGGAAAAGGTCAGAATCGGGTCGTCGAAATGAGGACGCGCTCGGTGGAAGATATTCTTGAGCACTACGTTGAGGAACATGCCGCCGAACACTGTGAGAAGCAGGGTTATCAGCCAGTATCGGTGCCGTAGTCGGAAGAGATAAAGCGCAAACGCAATCGTCAGCGCGCTAACAACCGCCATCGAATGAAGGTGAGTGATGACCAGCATGACCTTGATCAAGGCGTGCTGGTGATAAGCGTGAAGCCAGACGCTGAATCGCACGTCCGCCAGAGTGAGAGGTGCATCGGTCACCACGGCCTCAGCGATCAGACCGAACAGCCAGGTTGTAAGGATGAGCAGGAGCGAGCCAATTGTCAGATGCAGACCATAATAACCCTCCCGCGACAACCGCGCCTTCAGGAAAGCAGTTACTGCGCCAAAGCGAGAAGCCATTGCAACCCGTTTGAGGTGATACGACTAGGCACGCACCCAGCCGTCGGGTGTGTGCCGAAACTGCTCGGTTGAAGCTAGGGCGAAGACCGCTGTTTCCGGCTGCCACACTATGCGCTCGACGGTGATCTCAGGATGCTGCACACGAATCACATTGAAAGAATTGGCTTCGCCCCGGCTGCGCGTTGAGGTGGCGGTTCCGGCTTGTACGACAAGGGCCGAGTGACCCTTGATCTGATATCGCTTGGCGGTGTGGCCAGTGTGGCTAACGTGTAGATGACCGGCGAGAAACAGATCTGCTCCGCAACTGGCCAACATTTCCATCGCCATGCGCGCCCGCCCAACCATCTCGCTTTCGTGACGACCCTCAGGCAAATCGAACGGATGATGAGAAACGACAACCTTTACGATACCATCGCTAAGTTCACATATCTTCTCACGTACCCAGGCCACCTGAAGTTCATTGATACGCCCTCCTTTGAAGGTCAGAGAGCGTGCGGTATTCACTCCTGCTACGGCCATCCATTCGTCGACATAAAAGGGATTCAGATCGTCGGTTATGTACCGCCGGTACTTTTCCAGAGGGCTCCGGAAGCGCGAAAAAACATTGTGTAAGGGTACGTCGTGATTACCGGGTACGACGATCTGAGGCTTGGGCAAGGCATTGAGGAAAGCGCGCGCTTCCTGAAATTGCCAGGAACGTGCCCGTTGAGTCAGATCCCCCGAAACAGCTATTAAATCCGGTTTGATTTCATTGACGAACTCAATTAATTGCTTGACCACAGTCGGATCTGTGCGGCCAAAATGAGTGTCAGACAGGTGCACAATCGTCCGCATCGGTTCTAGTTTCTACTTCGTTTCATTCGCTGCGGGTACAAGAACCCGTAGCGACAACGGACGAATACGATAGTGAAGCGGTGGCTGCATAATCATGACTTCACCATCCAAAGCCACGCGCAGACGGCGGTGTTTCGTTTCTATCCAGACCTCTCTCGAGCACAATGCGAGGAAGTTTTTGTCATCACGTAAGCCGCCGAAAAGCGCGCGCCAGGCCAGCCGCAATAGTCCCAGCCTGCCCGAGTCACGAGTCATGTACAGGCTAAGCCGGCCCGCATGGAGGCGGGATCGAGCCCCCGCATTGAGACTTTCCATCTCATATTCATTGTTGCCAATAAAAACTAACGGACTGCGGGTGGAAAAGTCTTTACCGTCAACGCTCAATTTAACGTCCAGGAACGGATAGCGACGGAACACCGCGATGGCCGCCCAGAAAAAGGCAGTCCACTTCCCAAAGCCCAACCGCTGCTGCTTTTCGCGTTGGTGGACCAGGCGCGGATAAAGTCCGAGGCTCGAATTATTGAGAAAGATGTGGCGGTTTACTTCCCCTACGTCAACCTGAGTGGTATGGCCCGCAATGATGGTGTGCGCGGCCGCTTTAAGATCGAGAGGGATGCTCAGGTCCTTGGCAAAGTGGTTCAGAGTCCCTAGTGGCAAGACACCGAATGTCTTATTTGTGCCGACTACGGCTGAGGCTACTGCGTTTAAAGTGCCATCACCGCCTCCGGCCACGATAGTGTCGCTGTCGCTCAGCGCGGCCTGTCTTGCCAACTCGACAACTTCCTCTCCACTCCTGGCCAACGAGATGTTTGCCTTCCGATTGCTGGCGACGAAAATCTCAGCCAGCCGCAAGCGCATGTCTGTCTTGTCATTCGTGCCCGACCCGATGTTTATAATTACTTCAATCGTTTCTTCCGACATACCCCCACCCTTGCCCGACCTTTGCAACAGAATACGATCAGAAGGCAGCATAAGCGAGAAGGGAGGGCTTAGACTTGATTTAAGCATTCCCTTTCCTCTGACGTTCGGGACGAATGGCGGTAACGGCTGAGGAAACCCACAAGTACCGGCGGTAATGTGCACGTCAGGAGCCGGACCCCGGACATCTTCCATCTCTTTTGACATTTTTCACTACCACCTGACCGCATGCCGCTTTTTCGCGCCGGCCAGTTGCGCAAACGCTGGCATTACGTCTCCTTCTGGAGTGGCGAGTTATCTTTCTGTGCGGCGAGAGCCAGCGTGGGGCCGTTAAAACAGGAATACTGGGGTATTTGGGATCGCGAGGCAGTGCAGTTCCGGGAGCGCTCACATCGGTTTACCCGGCGTGTGCGATTTGAACCGCATCGCGTGTTAGTGCGCGACGGCGATACGGAAATTGATGTCACGGTTAGTTCCCGCAGCAGCTTCGAAGTCTACCGGCCCGCCGGCCGTGCTTATATATGGTCACACAAGGATTATTTTCGAGAGGCACGCGGCGTTGTGCGTTACGGAGGGAAGACGAGTCAGGTTTCGGGCGTGATGTTCGTCGACATTAACGCCGGCTACCATGAGCGACACACGCAGTGGCGTTTGGGGGCCGGCGCTGGGTTGGACCAGCAGGGTCGGCTGGTCGCCTTCAACGCCATCACGGGCTTCTTCGATACGCCTACCCAGAGCGAGCGCACAGTCTGGATCGAGGGCGAAGCCAAAGAGGTAGGGCCGAATCGTTTTGCATACGACTTGTCGACTATCTCTTTCGCCGAAGGCGGCACGTTGCGCTTCCAACCGGAAGCGCTGATTGAGCACCATGACAACCTTCTCGTCGTTCGCTCCGACTACTTCCACTGGTTCGGCACTTACACGGGAACCCTGCTCGACATCGAATTGCGTCAAGCCTACGGCGTCCGGGAACGGCATGACGCTTTTTGGTTAGACAGGTCGCTAAGTAATCGTTGTTGATTAAACCTTCTGTGGTTCAGGTTTGAATCTAGTTAGAAACTTGAGGATTACGAGAGTCTTCTCCTAGCCATAGACGATCTTAAAGACAGATCCGCCCCCACCCCGCACTAGATAGTAAAGATTCCCGTCCGACCCTACCTGCAGATCCACCGGTGAAGTGAGCCCTGAGACGAACGCCTCTGAGTTACCGCTCATTGGGTCAAAGCGCCTGATCCATCCGCTGCAAAAGTCCGCATAAAAATACTTGCCCACGTAGTCGCTCGGATACGTGACCAGGGGCGGATTGTAGAAGGCACCGCCTGTGATCGCACATCCGGTCGCCGCTCCTGCCCCATGCCCATACTGGAAAATCGGGTCACGGAAGCTGGGATTCCCACAACTCCCTTCACATATATTCCAGCCGTAATTCGACATGGCGATCCCATCATTAATCTCTTCCCACGTGGTCTGCCCGACGTCGTTGACTAACATTCGTCCCGTCCCTGGTTGGAACGCAAACGTGTACGGGTTGCGCAAACCCAGCGCCCAGATCGCCCGATTGTTTCCCACCGCCGTGGCGAAGAATGGATTATCCTCGGGTATGCTTCCGTCGGGGTTGATTCTCAGCATCTTTCCCAGTAAGTTGCCCAGGGTCTGTGAATTCGCCGGGTTGGCATTCTCTCCCACTGCAATGTAGAGCTTGTTGTCCGGCCCAAAGTGTATCGCTCCGCCGTTGTGATTAGTTGCTGCACTCAAATTATTGAGTTCAAGAATCGCTACCTCGCTGCCCACAACAGCCACATCACCTGCGGCCGTGAACCGCGTTACGCGATTGTGAATGGATGGTGACGTCGACGTGTAGTAGACGTACACCCACTGATTGGAGGCGAAATCCGGGTCGAAGGTCACGCCCAGCAGGCCGCGTTCGCCGCTGGAGTTGACGGTGACGCTAGTAAAAGGAGTGGGCAGTAAAACGCCATCTTTGACAACCCGTAACTGTCCCGTTTGTTGGCAGACGAATAGCCGGCCATCCGGGGCAAAGGCCATTGCGGTAGGATTCGAAATGCCGCTGGTCACCTGCACAGCGGTAAAACCACCAACCGTCACAGCGTTGCTGGTCGCTACTCTGTTATAGCTGTCATCGGTGAAGTACCGAAACTCGTATTGCCCGGCCTGGCTTGGCGCGGTGAACGAGACGCTACCTGAGGCGGCGCCAGCAGTGTACTGGTAAGAAATATAGCTTGTCTCTGGATCCCCAACCCTGTGGAGACCGATCCAATCATTCGCTGGCCGACCGGCCGGAGCGGTCCAGGTCACGGTAATCGTCTCTCCCACACCCACTGTGCTCGGACTAGCCGTTACCGAATAGCTCGGTACCGGCGTCGGAGTCGGAGTCGGCGTCGGTGTTGGCATCGGAGTCGGCGTCGGAGTCGGGGTCGGGGCACCACCAACTGTCACAGTGTTGCTGGTCGCGACTCTGTTATAGGAGTCATCTATGAAATACCGAAACTCGTATGACCCGCCCTGGCTTGGTGCGGTGAATGGAACGCTACCAGAGGCTGCGCCGGCGGTGTACTGGTAAGAAATATAGCTCGTCTCTGGATCCCCAACCTTGTAAAAACCGATCCAATCATTTGCTGGCCGACCGGCCGGAGCGGTCCAGGTCACGGTGATCGTTTGTCCCGGACTAACTGTGCTCGGACTAGCCATCACGGTATAGCCCGGTCCCGGTGTCGGCGTTGGCGTTGGCGTCGGCGTCGGGATCTGCGAGTAGCCGATCCGGTATGCATTGCCTGTATTTCTTTCGAGATAGTACAAACCGCCGTCGGGCGCGACCTTGAGGTCTACGGGGAAGCTTAATCCGCTCGCGAAAGCACTCGAGGATGTAGGGTTGGAGGGATCGAAATGTCTGATCCAGCCGCTACAGAAATCTGTGTAGAAGTAAATCCCGGTGTACTGGGCGGGGAAATGATTGACAGGTGGATTGTAGAACGCTCCGCCGGTGATCGCGCAGCCCTGTTCGCTCCCAGTACCGTTCGCGTACACGAAGAGCGGGCTGCGGAAGGCCGGATCGGTCGTCGGCCCTTCAGTGATATTCCACCCGTAGTTCGCCGCCGCGACGCCCTCGTTAACTTCTTCCCAGGAATGTTCGCCAATGTCGTTGATGAAGATTCTGCCGCTGCCGGGTTGAACCGAAAACGTAAAAGGCACGCGCAGCCCGCGCGCCCAGATAGCTTTGCTTTGGCCGGTGACAGATGGATCGTTGAAGTAAGGGTTGTCCACGGGGATCGTACCGTCGCGATTCAACCGCAGCATCTTCCCCCACAGGCTGGTAAGGACTTGCGCCTCGGACGAGTAAGAATGAATACCGACGGCGACGTACAGCTTTCCGTCAGCGCCGAAGTTCATCGCCCCGCCTTGACCGTTGTTCGCGTCGGCGGTTTGGTCTGCGAAATCGAAAATTACGACCTCGCTGTTCGGCACCGCGACGTCTCCATTGGCGGTGAACCGGCTGATGCGATTGTGGAGCGTCGGGCTGGTTGCTGTGTAGAAGACGTAAACGAAGTTATTGGTGTTGAAATCGGGATCGAAGGCGACGCCGAGCAGGCCGCGCTCACCCCACGAGTCGATGTTCGTCAAAGTCAAAAACGGTGTCGGCAGCAAGTTGCCGTTCTTGACAACTCGTAAACTCCCCCCCTGTTCACAAATGAAAAGACGACCATCGGGCGCGAACGCCATCGCAATTGGTTGGGTTAAACCAGTGGCGACTTGTGATGCAGCGAAACCCTGCGGCAGTGCCAAACCACCAACTGTCACCGTGTTGCTGGACGCTACTTTGTTATAGGAGTCATCTGTAAAGTAGCGAAACTCGTACTGCCCGCCCTGGTTTGGCGCGGTGAATGGAACGCTGCCAGACGCTGCGCCTGCGGTGTACTGGTACGAAATATAGCTGGTCTCTGGATCCCCAACCCTGTAGAGACCGATCCAATCATTTGCAGGCCGACCGGCCGGAGCGGTCCAGGTCACGGTGATGGTCTCTCCGGAACTGACTGTGCTAGGGCTAGCCGTCAACATATAGGTCTGTGTCAGCGTCGGGACGACGGCGAACTTTCCGACGTTCAGTCTTCCTCCTGTAACGGTGGTGGCGCTTAGGGAAGATGTTCGGATTATGTTATGACTACTTACAAGAGCGGACAGAGCACTCATTGCACCCAAAGCGATCACAACAAACAAAGCGGCAAAGTTCTTCATATCTACACCACGAATGAAAGGTTTTCGGAGAACAGTGGAATCGTTGTTTTGGTCTTTACGGCATCCAACCAGGAGTATTTGCCTCTAGGAGGTCGTCAAGGTCGGTGACGAAATCATGCTCAGTGGCCGGTGAAGAGAGTGTGCTCGTCCACGAAGCAAAGACCATTGCCCCACGGATCCTTAACATAAAACGAGCGCTCGCCCCACGGTCGGACCACCATCTGGCCGGCGCTGTCCCCATGAACGTCTTCCGTCGAAAGGCATGCCAGTTCGCTGGCGCGCCGGTACACAGTCTCGAGATCGCTTACCGAAAAATAGATGTAGTCAGGAATCGGTTTCGATCTGGCGCCTTCGGATGTCGGATCGACTAGCGCCAGAATTACATGGCCGCAGTCGAAATAGTGACGTGAGGCCCGCGGAATCCTTCTTCCTTCATCCGCAAGCAACGTTGCATAAAACTCCGCAGCTTCATCCAGATCGGGCACTTGCAGAATCAATCGGAACAGCGCGGGTACATTAGTCATGTTCATCTCCTCCCGCTCGCTGGCTATTTGGAGGCTCATTCTGTGCTCCGGTTTTGTCACCGCCTTGATCACCCTTGGAGTCATCCCGGTGATCAGTGCCAAGCGTCCACGACGGCGGATCGCTCGCCGGGAAGGTATCGATTAAGTTCAGGTCAATCTCACTCTCAGTCATGCCGACCGCTTGCTCTTCCGATCCACCCCCCTCAGCGAATTCCTTATCTTCAGCCATAGTTCCTCCCGTTACGTTCTACCAGGCGACCGCATATCTTCCCCGACGCGGATCGGCGCCGGCAGAGGAAACCCCGGTTTGTGGGTTGTAGACGATTACTGTGGGAGCCGAAAGCGTCCCCCAGTCGGATTGAACCTTTACCTTATGGCCACGCAACTTGAGTTCGGCGATCGTCTTGTCAGGGATTCGCGCTTCAACGTTCAGTGACCCGGGCAAGAACTCGTGATCGTCGAATGAGCTGATGTAGTGCTGCGTATCAAAGCGAGGCCCTTCGACAGCTTCCTGCGGGTTCATGCCAAACTCGATGATATTGAGCAAGACTTGCAGCAGCGCTTGATCCTGGTTGTCACCTCCGGGCGTGCTCAAAACCATGAAGGGCCCTCCATTCCTCATCACGACTGTCGGCGTGAGTGTAATGCGCGGGCGTTTGCCGGGCGCGACGACGTTCGGACTGTGGGGATCCGTCAAGGCTGACTGCAGACGCTGGCCCATCAATACTCCGGTGTCGCCGGCAACCACGGCGGGCAGCCAGGCGCCACTGGGGGTAGCGCTGAACAGATTCCCGTCCTTATCAATCACGTTTACGCAGGTGGTATCGTTACCGCGCTCGATCTCCGGAACCGCCGACGCACGGCTGACACGCTGTGTAGCCTCTGCCAGTACAGCTTTCATGTTGAGCGGATCTCCGGGTTGCTGCGCCAGGGAGGCTTGTTGCCGATCGATCAGCGAGCGACGCAAAGCAGCATAATCCTTGGACAAAAGCTGGGTCGTCGGAATCTTCACAAAGTCGGGATCGCCGTAGTAACGATCACGGTCGGCCAAAGCAAGTTTGAGGGCTTCAGCGAGGATGTGAATGTAATCCGGCGAATTGTGGCCCAGCTTCTTGAGATCGTAGCCTTCGAGTAGGTTGAGTGTTTCCACCAGGGCCGGACCAGCAGTCCAAAAACCCGCCTTGTAAACCTCGTAACCGCGATAGTCTGCTTTCACAGGTGTGCCCACTTTGGCATGAAAGCGGGCGAGATCTTCGGCGGCGATTAAGCCGCCATTCTTCTGCATGTAGTCGCCGATGCGCTGGCCCACCGGTCCACGGTAGAAGTAATCACGCGCGGCGGTGAGGCCGGCGTGACGCTTCTCTCGGTCCTTGTTGGTGCGCCGCATCGCTTCCTTTTCAGCGTTAACAATATCGCGTAGCGTCCGAGCCAGGTCCGCTTGCACGAAGATGTCTCCAACCTTCGGCACTTCGCCATTAGGCATAAAGATGCGCTGGGCATCTGGCCACTTCGAGAAAACCGCTCCGCGCGTCTTGATGTACTGCACGCGCAGCTCATCGATAGGAAATCCGTCGGCGAGTTCGATTGCGGGTTGGATGACGTCGGCCAGAGACTTGGTACCAAATTGATCGAGCGCCACCACACAAGCGTCAAGCACAGCCGGCACCGTCGCGGGCAAGGGGCCGGTAGAAGGAATCGCTCCGGTTTTCGCCCCCGCCATTGTCGACATGCCCGAGGCCGCATTCTTTTCGCGCTTGAGGAAAAACTCGAGTGTGGCCTTCATTGGAGCCGGGCCCATGCCTTCGACGACGCTGACATCCTTTCCCTTCATCTTGATGAGAATTGGCACCTCGCCGCCAAACGAAAAATGGGAAAACTCGATCACTGAAGCAGCGAGGATTGTTGCCACGCCGGCATCCGCAGCATTACCGCCTTGCTGCAAAATGCGCATACCTGCTTCAACCGAGAGTGGGTGTCCACCGGCCACCACTCCCCGCTGGCCGCGAACCACGGGTCGAAACGTTTGCGCATCAGAAGGCGGGAGGGGATAAGAAACGAGCAGTAAAGCTAGGACGGCTACGATAACGAGAGATCGGCGCATGGCAGCTTAACCTTTCAAGTCTGGAGGTTTCGGTGCGTCGAATTGTGATCCTGTTTGCCAAGCGAGTCAACGTTTTGATGGGATCGATGTGACCTACTCTCAGTGTTGAGTGGAGGGGCGACCCTGGCACCGTGCCCACATGACGATCGCCCCTGAGGTTATCCCTAACCGAAACTGCCTGCCACCGCGCAATCCAGTGCTCCGCATTACGGCGCGAAGTACCCCGTCAGGTCGGCGATGAAGTGTGTCGAGGATGAGGCGAAAATGTTAAACGCACCATCGCTATTGCCGAGGCCGACGGTGAAGGCGTTCGGCACGATTTGTCCTGACACGTAGTTCAAGTTCGAGACCGTAGGCTGCATCGCTGCGCTGGGGAAGAGCGTGATGAAGCCGTCGGCTGAGCCTCAGTGTTGACCACACGCATTGCCAACGATCGCCAGCGCGTTACCCGGAACTCCGCTGCACTCTGTGCGCGCCACTTCAGTGCGTGTGCCACCGGCAGTCAGGGGCACTCCGGGAGTGTCGCAACCCGGCTGGCCGGGTCGCG
>JALZJF010000040.1 GCA_030859905.1 Acidobacteriota bacterium | reverse complement strand
ACTGAAAAACACCGTAGTTCGTGAATAATCCGGACTAGCAGGCTGCTGAAAACCAAGAACGATCCACGCGGGGTCCCCACGCGGGCAGCCCACGCGGGGTGCTAGGAAATCACAGGAACGGACACGACGAGAGGCCTTAGTTCGAGTCATTTCGTGTGTTTTCGCGGATCGTCTTGTCCTTCTTCGGAGGATGTCAGCCAAAGCAATAGAGCCGTCCATCCTGCGCCCCGATGACGATACGGCCTCGGGCGATTGCCGGTGAGGCGGATAGGGGGGCGCCGGCGGTAAACTCCCAGAGCTTGGCTCCCGTCGTGAGATTCAGAACGTAGAAACGTCCATCATTCGAACCAACGAACACGCGACCGCCGGCGATGGCCGGAGAAGATTCAACGCGCGCTTGAGTTGTGAATGTCCAAACACCTTTTCCGGCTGCATCTAAGCCATGGACCATCTTATCGCGTCCTCCGAGCACAATCCGGTTCTGGACCACTGCTGCGGACGAGTAAAAGGGAAACTTGCGTTCGGGATGCTGATAGCGCCAACCGATGCTGCGGCCCTTGAGGTTGACCATTAACACTTCATTGTCGAATGTTCCGTAGTAGGCAGCCTCATCTTTTAGCGCAGGCGAAGCTCCGGTATAGGCTCCGGAAGAGACTGTGAATACTTCCCGGCCATCGGAAATGCGAATCGCGCGAAAAACTTCATCACAGCCGGCAATGTATGCCAGACCACCTGAGATGCCGGGAGTTGCATGGACTGGTCCGTTCGTTTTGACTTTCCACAAAAGGGACCCGTTTCGCGTCGAGAGACAGTGAAGGGTCTGATCGTATGAACCAATTAACACTCGATCTCCGGCTACCACCGGGGACGATTTGATCTCACCACCTGTCTTATAGGCCCATAGTTTCTGGCCAGTGGAAGCATTGATAGCGTTTAGCCAACCGCCGAGGTCGCCTATGTAGACCACGCCCGCGCTGAAGGCCGGTGACGATTCGCCAATCGGTGAACCGGTAGAAAACTTCCAGTAGACGGCGCCGTTCTCGAGATTGAGTGCAATAAGCTCGCCTTTCTGTGAACCCACGAAAACCGTCCCGCCAACGATTGCTGCCGAAGACTCGATCGATTCACCAGCCTCGTAAGTCCACAGAGGTTTCAAAGTGGTGGGCAAAGCAGATTGTGAGACACCCGTGAGCCGGTGATTACCGCGAAACTGCGACCAATTGTCCGCCGGCGTGTCCTGCCCCCACAACGCGGAAGGCAAGAAGCAAAAGTACAGAGCTAGAAACAATAAAAAGGATCGCACTATTCCCCCTCGCTTCCTGGTGACATCGATTGAACTCTATCGGTTTTCATACGGACCAAAAGGTGATTGTAAAATAAAGGAAAGACTAAGACGATCCACGAACTCACACGAACCGACACTAAGAATTATTTCGTGGTGGTTCGTGTGAGTTCGTGGATCGCCTTTTTGCCACGCCCTGCTCACGAATACGCTTGTTCGTAAACCTCCAAAGCTCCAGCTTGATCAAACGGCCGTGGATTAAAGGTTCCCGTCCATTGTTCTGCAGCCTCCGCCGCAAGCATGCTTAAATCCTCTGGTGGAACGCCGGCGACGCTCAAACTGCTGCGCAATCCGCCCAAAGACGCGAGTGCTTCCAGTATTTGAGCCAGTCTCTCGGTCGGAGCAATGACGCCTGCACCCGTTTGAGAAATCCGCACCAGATCGGCATAACGATCAGCGGCGACCGCGCCGTTCCAGCGCACGACGGAAGGGAGCAGCATCGCCAGGGCCGCGCCGTGGACAGTGCTGTAATGAGTTGTCAGTGGGTTGGCACAGGCGTGGGTGGCGCCGAGCATCGAGTTCTCGATAGCCATCCCCGCGAAATAGGATCCGAGCTGCATGGCGCCGCGTGCTTCCAGGTTATCCGGCTGCTCAAAAACGATTTCGTAGTTGGACTCCAGCAGTCGCCACGCTTCGCGAGAAAAGAACTCCGATAGGCCGCTGCGTTTAGTCGTAACGTAAGTTTCCACTGCATGTGCAATGGCATCAAAGCCGGAGGTCGCCGTGATGCTGCGTGGTTGGGAGATAGTCAGCGCCGGATCGAGCAGCGCCATACGAAACGCAGCCGTGCGATCGCCACAAGCCATCTTCAGGTGAGTCTGCGCGTCGGAGATCAACGCATAACTTTGCGCTTCGCTTCCGGTTCCAGATGTAGTAGGAACGCCAATCATCGGCAAGAGCGGTAGTGCTGCCTTACCGTAGCCCAGATAGTCGCGCATCTCGCCGCCGTTGGTCAGGAGAAAGTTAATTCCTTTTGCGCAGTCCAGGGAACTGCCGCCGCCTAAACCGATGATCGAATCGATTTCGCGCGGTGCCGCAAAGTCTCGTCCGGCTTGGACCATTCGCGTATCAGGATTCGTTTCAAAATCATGAAACCCGGCAACTTCGATTCCTGCCCGCCCCAGTGGCGCCAACGCTTCGGCCACATGACCGGAGGCAACCAGACCGCGATCGGCGACGAGTAAGGTGCGACGAAAGTTCAATTCACGCGCCAGCTCGCCTATACGTTCGATGGCGCCGGCGCCGAAGATCACGCGCGTTCTGGGTTGGAAGTCGAAGTTCTGCATCGTCCTGAGTTCTTAACTTAAGCTGGAGTCGAGCAGTTGAGAGTTCGAGCTTTAGCTTGATCAGCGGGGCACGCAACAACCTAAAGGTTGAACTCTCAACTGCGTTTTTGTATTCCTGAGTGACCGGTCGTGCTAACCCTTCGTGCCGCCTTACGTTCCCTGATTGCATAAATGTAGTTATCAGTACGCAGGATTAACAGTCCATCCGAGATTGCCGGCGTTGCCATCATTGCCTGTCCCATCGGATTAGTGGCCAGCAACTCGAACTTTCGTCCGGCCTTCACGACAAAGACATCTCCATCCTGGCTTGCCAGATACAGCTTTCCATCCCCGGCTACCGGTGAGGCGCTGAATGAACTTGGCAGCCGCTCCTGATAGACGCGGGCACCGTACGTTGCTCTGTCCCTGAAAGGGACGAAGTCAATAGCCGGGGGGCAACGCCCCCGGAAAAGGGTAAAGCTTCCCGACCCTGAAAGGGTCGCACCGTGCGAAACAGAGATCCAGACCGTGTGATGTAGTCCGTTAAAACTTCGACCCCTTCAGGGTCGGCAATGAACCGTCGCTTACCGGGGGCGTTGCCCCCGGCTATTAACTTCATGCCTTTCAGGCATGTTCATATTCGCTATTGCTCGTGCTGACCGCGGAAACCTCATTTTGGCGCGGCTGCAGGCTTTGCTGGCGGAGTCTCCGCCAAAGCGTAAAGCTGGTTGCGATTTGAGATGTACAACACGCCGTTTGCTGGCACAGGTGTCGAGTAAACAGAACTGCCCATGTTTATCTCGGCAATAACTTTCTTCGTCTTTCCTTCCTGCATGATCACCACGTCACCGTCTTCGTCACCAACGTATAGTTTCCCGTCGATGAGCATTGGGGAGCCCCAGACAGCGGCGAAGAGATCATGGGTCCAATAAACCTGACCAGTTTTTGCGTCGAGCGCATGCAGGAAGCCGCTGAAGTCCGGCTGGTAAACGATCCCGCCTTTAATCGCCGGGGTTGAAATTGATCGGCGAATCTTGTCGTAGTGCCAAACCAATCCTGTCTTGGTGATGTCGCCACGTTTGGTGGGGTCGATGCAATACATGTGGCCTATGCCCTCTCCATGTTCCGGATCCTGGCCATTCGCGATGTAAACCTTGTCTTCATAAACCACCGGTGTGGAGATCACCTCATTGCGTGTCTTCGGCCATACGGAGTCTTTCGGGTTAAGGTCAAACTCCCAGAGCTTTTTACCTGTGAGCGCTTCGTAGCCGCGAATCCAGCCGTCGCCCTGGCCGTGGATCACTTGCGCTACGCCACCAATCGTTCCGACGGTTGGTGGGCTCCACTGACCATGCAAAATGCGATCGTGTACAGAGTTGTCTTCCCAAACAAGCTTGCCGGTTTTCTTGTTCACCGCAATCAGAGCCGGCGCCTTCGGTGAGGGGACATTCACGTGGCTCTCATCCTGCCCATTTGACGTGGTGACAAAGATAAGATCGCCGTGAGCGACTGGGGATGAGTTCGCCAGGTTGTGCGGAAGCGCGCCTACCTCTTCAATCATGTCGAAACGCCAGACCACGTCGGCATTCCTTTCGCCGGTCAACTTTTCATCGGTAACCGGCCCGTCGTTCTCCTTGTCACGGAAACCCTCCGTATCGAGGCACATCAACTCGGCTCGATTGGAAACGTAGTAGATACGATCCCCTTCGACGAGGGGCGAGGAAGCGACGCCCTGGTAAGGCCAATCATTGACGCGGCCGGCGGCCAGCTTGTCGTGGACCATCTGCCAAAGAAACGCCCCGTCCGCTTCGTTGAAGGCCATCAGTACGCCCTTATCGCCCTTGATCGAAGGATCGTAAGACGGGTTCGCCTCGTTATTGGTTCCGACGAAGACCTTACCGCCCGAAACAACGACGTTGCCGTAAGTCTGCGAGCCCAGCAGGGCTACCCACTTGACGTTCTTCTTAGTTTTCACATCCCAACTTGTGGGCAGTCCCTTCATATTGGAAACCATGTTGCGATCGGGAGTTCCGCCCCACATGGGCCAGTCGCTCGTACCCGGGTCTGAAGCAGTAGCAGTGGGCAGTAGGCAGTGGGCAGTGAGCAGTACGCCGCTCATCAAGACACCGCATACTACGGTCATTTTTCGCTCGCTCAAGAGTTTTGGTTTCCTACTTCTGTTTGTTGTCATTAGCGTCCGATTCTCTCTGTCTTTTTAACATTCTTGTTGTTCACTGCCCACTGTCCACTGCTCACTGGTTCGCGTACACCTTCAAATTATCAAAGTAGATTTCCGCCAGCGCGTTGCCGAAAATGCCAGGCGCGCCCTGGCGATTGGGAATCGGATCAATTCGCTCGATCATCCACGCTGATGGTTCGTTGTCAGTCGCGAGCCAGACTTTGCCGCGCGCCCGCACTTTACCGTCAGGCAGGTTTTCGACCTGCAGCTTCAAGCGATACCACGTATCCTGCTTCCAGGCAAAAGGAGTACTAACCGTGCGTGCGGTTTCGGGTTGCCAGGGCTCCAGGTGCAGCATCTGGCTGTTGCCGTAGATAGCCAGCACGTAACGCTGCGCAATCACACCCGCGTCGCCCTGTTGGCGCCGCTTCTGCGTCCCGAGAACGTCAGCTTCGACGGTGTAGTTCGCAAGATCAGAAGGCCCAAAGTAGGCTCGAGCTCGGCTTAGGAGTGAAGAACCTTCCGTCGTCTTGACCAGCACCTTGTTGCCATTCACTTCCCGAACCGTAAATTTCAAAGTGCTATTGACCCAGGTTGGCGGAATGGTATTTATCGCAAGTGCGTCAAAGTTTTCGCTCCATGGCAGCGGCGGGAACACGCGCACTCCGGCGGCGCCTGTGATTCCACCCACCGTCGCCTTCACCAGGCCCGCCTGGGCTATTGGATCGATCGCGACTGAGAATTCACCACTTGCGATTGACCCTTTTAGGTTGTCGAGAGTCCAGGAAGCGCCGGACTCTTCTCGGATGAATACGCCGCGCTCATCAAAGAGTCGAACGTTGAACTTCAGCTTGTCTCCCGGCCTGAGTATCAACTCGGTCGGTACGACTTGAACGTGAGCCACCGAATTCGCGGCCGCCGACTCTGGATTCACTACCAAAGGAGTTCCCGGTGGCGACTGAGATTTCTTGCCAATGGCGTAGATGTTTGCGTCACTGACGAAGTAAACGCGGCCGTTAGAAACTGCCGCGGAAGCGATAATCGCCTCCGGCTGCGCTGCGGTACCAAGCTGATCCTGGTCCAGAATCTCCGCCCCCGTGGCGCTTGGCTTAAGAATGAAAAATTTGCCGTTCTCCGTGCCGACATATAATTTGCCATCGGCAAATACCGGAGATGCCTTCTGAATCGTGCCCAGGCTTTGCAGCCACAGTTGCTTGCCGCTGTTCACATCGAAAGCCGCAAGGTTAGCTCCGTTATCAACGTGGTAGAGTCGGTCGCCATCAAGCACCGGGGAAGAGTAGCCCCCTTGCCAACCGTAGATGCGCCACTTGGTCTGTTCCTTCTTGATTTCGCCTTTCGACCCTGCGTCCACGGCGACCATCATGCCCATTTCGCTGGAATCGAGATTCTCTTCGCTGTGAGTCAGAATCGCAGTTGAGCCGTGCACGACCACACCGGTATTAAGACCGCGCTTACTGATCTCATATTTCCAAACCGGCTCGCCTGTTTGCGGCTTGATGGCATGAGTGACACCATCGCTGGCGCCCTGAATCAGCAAGCGCGTGCCATTGACATTCGCGATGATTGGCGGAGCATAAGTCGTATCGTAAGGTCGCCCACCTGGTGCGCTAATCCAGATCGTCTCGCCCGTCTTCTTATCGAACGCCATGAAGCGGTGTGCTCCGCGGCCATGTTGGCCCCATTGGAAAGTTACGCCGCTGACAATAACCAGGTCGCCATCAATGATTGGAGAGACAGTGCGTCCGCCGTGTGTCGTGAGCAGTCCAAAGTCTTCGCCCAGCGACCGTTGCCATAAAACTTTTCCGTCTCGAGTCAAACCTATTAGAGTTCCGCCGCCGCCGAAGACGTAAACATTCTCCGTGACCGGATCACCAACCGGTGAAGCCCAACCGAGACGGTGCGGCGGCACGTCGCTCAGGTACACATTGAAACGATGCTCCCAGAGTAATTTCCCGGTGTCGGCATTAAGAGCAACCACGCGCTCTTGCAGCGTCTCGCCCTTGCCCACCGAATTCTGGACGAAGACCCGATCACCCATCACGATAGGCGCGGAACGTCCGCCGTAGGGAGCTTTCCATGCGAGGTTCTCGCCGGATGGCGACCATTTAACCGGCAAATTCCTTTCCAGGGAAACACCATCGCGCGCCGGTCCGCGCCACTCTGCCCAATCGCTGGCTGTAGCAGGCACGAGCAGCAACAGAGAGACCGACAAATAGGAATAAATGGAGAGTAGGTTAGTCATTTTGAATTCCCATCATATCTTAAGCGAAGAGTTTCTAGTCGAATGATATAAAAGAACCTGAAAGGCTGCCCGCTTTGCAACCTTAAGGATGTACAATACGTACACTTGCGTTGCAGTGATTTCAGTTTTCTTGCGCAGACTTTCTTTTACCCTTTTGAATTTACCATCTACTTATGACTCCGAGGAGCGTGGAGGCGTTTCGTGATGCTTAGACTCATAGGCCTGGTGCTGATCGGGTTGCTGCTGGCCCCGGTAGCGCTGTTCGCTCAAAACCCCAAACAAGAACTAAATGATCAGTTGTGGGAGGCCGCTCGCCAGGGCGACGCTGCTGCGGTTGGTGCTTGGCTCGATAAAGGCGCCGACGTCAACGCCAAATTCCGCTACGGTACGACCGCGCTTTTCAAAGCCGCCGAGAGAGGACACACGGAGGTCGTAAAAGTTCTGCTTGCACGTGGCGCTGATGCAAGCGTTAAAGATACTTTTTACGGCGCCACCGCCATGACCTGGGCGCTGCAAAACAAGCACATTGGTGCTGTGGGAGCGCTTCTGGAGAAAGACGCGGCCAGCGTAAACGATGTCCTCACTACAGGTGCGCGTGAAGGAAACGCCGCGCTCGTTGGGGTGGCTCTCGCCAGAGGGAGCGCGAAACCGGAAGCGCTGACAGCGGCTCTCGCAATGACTATGGACGACAAGGAGAGAGTTGAGATCGCTGCGATGCTTAAGAAGGCGGGAGCGCTTCCGCCACTCGAGGTTGACTCCGCGACGCTGCAATCGTACGTGGGGAGGTATAAGGCTGATCAAGGTCCTGAGATGGTGTTCAGCCTCAGGGACGGCAGGTTATTCGCCGCCCCTGCGGGACAGCAACCCCTGGCGATGATGGCCGTGGACAAGATGACGTTCAGGCCGGTCGCTTTCGATGGGATCACCGTCGCCTTTAGCGTCGAAGGTAACAAGGCGAGCGGTTTCACATTCAAGCAGGGCGCAAATACGACACTCTACAAGCGAGTCGAAGAGACTAAACAACCTTGATAGGCATTTGTAGGTCCCTCCGTGGGCGCCCATCGTCGCATGATTGTACGGGCGTTTATCGCGCCAATCCCACGATGGGGCGCCCACGGAGTTTCAGAGCAGGCGATACCGCCTGCAGATGTCCAAAAGAAACTCCTCGGGACGATTTTCGGAGGTTTTCGCCGCTCTTTCTTTAACTTGCACTCAAGATGGGGCTTAGCTAGCCCCCGCCGTCCGGAGTTTCTTGGGAGGGACGCCCCTACAACTCATCACTGACCAGAGGGTTCTCCAATGAAACGAATCACCCTGGCTTTCCTTTGCCTGCTTCTTGTTTCCTCCACCACCCGCGCGCAAAACTGGCCGCAGTTCCGCGGTCCAGGCGCTTCGGGAGTCGTCGAAGGACAGGCAGCCGCTGTCACCTGGGACGCGCAAAAGTCTCTCAACACTCGTTGGAAGACCGCCATACCGGGGCTCGCACATTCAAGCCCGGTCGTCTGGGGTAACAAGATATTCGTCACCACCGCCATCACCAGCGCCGCAAAAGACGAGACTCGCTACGGCCTTTACGGCGATGTGGCGCCGGTGAAGGACGATCCCAAACACACCTGGAAGGTTTACGCTCTCGATAAACGGACGGGCAAGATGCTTTGGGAACGAACAGCCTATGAGGGACTCCCAAAGGTGAAACGCCATCCTAAATCAACACATGCTGATTCGACGCCTGCAACCGATGGCAAGCACGTCATTGCGCTCTTCGGTTCTCATGGTCTTTATGCTTACAACTTGAACGGAAAGCTCTTGTGGAAACAAGACCTCGGCGTGCTCGACGCCGGGTGGTTCTACGACCCCGACTACCAGTGGGAATATGGAGCGTCGCCGATCATCTACAAGAACATGGTTATTGTACAGGCCGATATTCAGAAGAACTCATTTATCGCGGCCTACGACATTAAGACCGGTAAACGCGTTTGGATGACCCCGCGCGAAGAGATTCCTTCGTGGAGCACCCCGACTGTATATGAGGGTAAGAATCGCGCCGAACTGGTAACCAACGGAACCAAGGCCATCCGAGGTTATGATCCAGCGACGGGGAAGGAACTCTGGCGTCTGGGACCTAACTCCGAAGTGGCAACACCGACACCAATCTTCGCGCACGACCTCATATACGTTACGACCGGCTACCGGGTCATTCAGCCAATTTATGTCATCAGGCCGGGAGCTGCAGGCGATATCTCGCTCAAGGATGGTAAGGAATCGAGCGAGTTTATTGCCTGGAGCAAGACGCGGGGCGGTCCCTACATGCCAACGCCTGTTATATATGGAGACTTGCTTTATATCCTTTCGAATCAGGGAGTGCTTACCACCTACCAGGCCAAGACCGGCGAGCGCGTCTATCAGGAGCGGCTCGGCGGCAAGGGTGGTGCCTTTACCTCTTCACCAGTTGCTTCGGACGGTAAGGTTTACCTCTCGAGCGAAGACGGCGAGATCTTTGTGGTCAAGGCTGGGCCAAAGTACGAGCTGCTGGCTACCAATCCGGTGGGCCAGGTGATGATGGCGACGCCGGCAATCTCTGACGGGTTAGTCATCGTTCGGGGAGTCAGCCACGTCTTTGCCTTCGGTGAAACGCCCGATGCTAAGGCTCAGTCGGCGAAGAAGGGAAACTGAAGACCTGCTGGTTTCATGAATTAGAAAAAAGCGCTTTCGGTTTCGTGATTTTTCGTGTGATTTCGTGGATCGCCTTCCGTCGGCAAAGACTCGATCCACGAAATCACACGAAGTCGCGCGAAAAGAAAAACGGCTATAGAGTCAATTGAGAGACACTACAGCAAGCTGGCATAAACGATGGGGTTCCACAGATACTTCGCACCGCTTCGGACGACTGACAGTAGCCCAGCACTTGAGTGCTGGGTAGGCGACGAATTTGATCCTGTCCGCCAGGCGGACGACCGAAGGTTGATCGTGTCAATTCATATTGATGGTGTTTCTTCAGCCGTCCGTTTCACGGACTAGTAGAAATTGGGGCGGCCGGCCCCTTAAGTGCTGGGCTATTATAAGTCGTCCGCTGCGGACTAAAAAAGCAAAATTTGAACTAGGTCATTAGCCCGACCAGTAAGCAAACAGCAAAGGAAAATTCAATGAAACTCTTCGGCCGCATTAGTGTCGTGCTCGTCATTAGTCTTCTCCCAACCATCGTCGTCGCATCTGGCAACAACTGGCCTCAGTGGCGAGGTCCGGCCGGTTCGGGAGTTTCCACGGAGAAGAACTTGCCGACGGAGTGGAGTGCCACGAAAAACATTAAATGGAAAACGCCGATTGCAGGACGCTCGCACTCGTCGCCGATTGTTTGGGGTAACAAGATTTTCGTTACGACTGCAATTGAAGGCGCGGTCGTGCCTGGAGCAAAGGCTGTCAAGCATATGATGGGCGACAAGGAGTTTTTGCACCCAGACAGTATCGGAGCAGATCGCAAACACAGTTTCAAAGTCATTTGTCTTAATGCCACCACCGGCAGGATTCTTTGGGAGCAGACGGCATTTGAGGGCACACCTTATGATAACCGTCATCGCAAGAGTTCTTTTGCCGCCTCGACCCCGGCCACCGACGGCAAATATGTGTATGCATTCTTCGGCTCGGAAGGGCTTTATGCTTACGACATGAGCGGCAAACTTGCGTGGAAAGCCGACCTCGGGAAACTGGGGACCGTGGGTATGGGCACAGGCACTTCTCCGATTCTGCATGACCACCTTGTGCTCATGCAGTGTGACGAGGAAAACGGAGACGCCTCGTTCATCGTCGCGCTCGATAAGAAGACCGGCAAGGAAGTCTGGAAAACTCCTCGCAAGGTACAGGTTAGCTGGGCGACTCCAATATTGGTTCGAACAGTCAACCGCGCTGAACTCATCGCCAGCGGGAGTGAGGCGATTGTTGCCTACGATCCGGCGACGGGAAAAGAGTTGTGGCGCCACAAGGGTGTGGAAAGTAACGCAATCCCTTCCCCGGTGGCCAACAACGAAGTGGTGTTTTTGTCTGCAGGATATCCGGCCAAAACAGTGATGGCGATTCGGTTGGGCGCCACCGGTGACCTTACTGATTCGGCGAACGTTGCCTGGAAACACGCTAAGGGCACGGCCTACGTTCCCTCCCCAATTCTCTACGGAGATTATCTTTATCTGACAACGGATCGTGGCATTCTCACTTGTCTCAATGCCAAAACCGGCGAAGTGGTATATGAGGGCGGGCGCGTTCCGATTCCGGCGACGTTCACCGCATCGCCCGTTGCTTTCGACGGCAAGATTCTGCTGACGAGTGAGGACGGCGACACATTCATGGTCAAAGCCGGACCTAAGCATGAGATTCTTGGCAGCAACTCGGTAAGTGAACCGGTTTATGCCTCACCGGCGATCGCCGACGGATACATCTTCATTCGAGGCGAGAAGAACCTTTATGCCATTGGAAATTAGCGGGCCTGGAACAACTTGCGCGACTCCAGCGTCTAACTGGTAACATAGGGAAGGTGTTAACAATCCTGACTTGGATACGTTTCATAGTTAGACTGCACGAGTAAGCGGCATACGAGTCTGGAAAAGAAGGCGATCCACGAACTTACACGAACCGACACGAAAGGTGTTTAGTGTCACTTCGTGTAATTTCGTGGATCGTGACCTGAGAGCCTTTAGTAGCAAACCCAAGATCGACGTGATTTCATAACTTGCTACCGACGAGACACGCAGAACTGGTCGAGGAGACTTCAAGATGTTTGAGCCACAAGAATCCGCACCCTGGTATCGGTCATTAACTGGTTTGATTGCGGCGGCGCTTTTAATACCTCCTTTGGGACTGGCGATGCTTTGGACCCGCCGCGACGTCGCCACGAGTAGGAAGATTCTCGGCACCCTGGGCATAGCATTATTAGGCCTCGGATACGTTTATCTGTTTGCAGCGTGGCGCAGATCCGGTGCGAATGAAACCCACTACGCCGCACTCGAACAACATCGCGCTCGACAGGAAGGATCGGGGGCCCCTGCAACCGGTGATCAATCCGCCGCCCCCGCTACTACATCTCAATTGCCGGCGAACGCGGCTTCGCCAGTGGCTGCCGGGTCCGTCGCAGCCGCCCCCATTTCCGCACCCGAAACTGCCGCAGCCCATGCTTCAAGAAACTACTGGACGAATTTTCGCGGACCCAATCGCGATGGCCGCTATGAAGAACTTCAGGTCTTGACCCAGTGGCCGGCTTCAGGACTGGCGCCGATCTGGAAACAGCCAATCGGCGTCGGTTACGCGTCGTTTGTTATCGCAGATGGTCGAGCACACACTATCGAACAAAGACGAGGTCAGGAGGTGGTAACCGCTTACGACGTCGCTACTGGCCGCGAGCTATGGAAGCAAGGCTGGAATGCTCAATATAGCGATTCGACGGGTGATGGACCGCGCGCCACTCCCACCTGGGACGACGGTCGTATTTACGCGCTGGGTGCAACCGGCGAGCTCCGCTGCCTGGATGCGAAAACAGGTGCAGTAGCCTGGGGCCGCAACATTCTCACGGAGAACCAGGCGCCAAATCTTTCCTGGGCCATGGCCGCTTCGCCTCTCGTAGTTGATGACAAAGTAATCGTTCTGCCAGGCGGCGCCAACGGCAAATCGGTCGTCGCCTATAACAAACTGACTGGGTCGCCAGTTTGGAAATCTCAAAACGACGCGCAGGCTTATGTTTCACCCATGCTTGCAACCCTGGCGGGCCGGCGGCAAATCGTTGTTGTCAGTGCCTCGCGCGTCATGGGTCTGGCTCCGGAGGATGGATCGTTACTCTGGAGCTACGTCTGGGACACGGACATGGGTATCAACGTCTCCCAGCCGATCATGGTAGATAAAAATCGCTTCTTCATCTCATCGGGTTACGGCAAGGGTGCGGCATTAATTGAGATCACTGGCGGAGGTAAAAATTTCGAGGCGCGTAAGCTTTGGGAAAATATCAACATGAAGAACAAGTTCAACAGCTCAGTCCTTCATGAAGGCCACGTCTACGGATTGGACGAAGGAATTCTGACGTGTCTTGATGTCAACACCGGGGCGCGAAAATGGAAGGGCGGCCGTTATGGCTATGGACAGGTCATCCTCGCGAGTGGGCATCTGATTGTTTCCAGCGACGCCGGAGAACTGGCCCTGGTGAAAGCTACGCCCCAACAGTATGCAGAGGTTGCGCGCTTCCCAGCACTCGAGGGCAAGACGTGGAATTACCCGGCAATCGCTGGCGGACGCCTGCTCATGCGCAATGCGACTCAGATGGCCGCTTATAACATTGCAGCTCAGTGATTATTGAAGCGCCCACGCGCGAGTCTGGCCGGAGAAGCCAAGGTGACCTTCTGCCCTTCAAGCTCTTCGCTGTTACGATTGTAAGTCTAAATCCCTCCCTATTCTGACCCGATACGGTACAAGCCAACCCAAATGGTATTGAAGTATTTCGAGAAACAAGCCAATTTGCGGCAATTGGAGCTCTTTGCCCTCAATGCTCGACTACAACTCGAAGCTGGGCAATAAGGCGATGTACCAGCGATATTATCGCCACGGCTACGAGAACGGATACGAGGACGGCTACAGGGGCTACTAACGCCTTTCAAGAGTAACCAGTCTCGAAACGAAATAGGGCGGGCGCGGGATTAATCGTCCCCGCGCCCGCCCTTTTCGTTTTTACAGGATCGGTTCGGCCTACTTTTTGGTAAAGATTCGCTTCCTCGAATGACCCGTTTGGATTATCGATGTGCATGTCGATAACCAAGACATGTAATCGATCAAAACAGTAATTTCACCCCGAACTGAATATGGCGCGGGTCACGTGCCGAAGTGATCTGGCCAAAAGAGGGCGAGCCCAGAAAATTGTCCGGCAAGTTAAAGTTGGGGTGATTGAAGAGATTGAAGAACTCTGCCCGAAACTGTAAGTTCAACGTTTCCGAGATTGCGGTGTTCTTAACCAGCGAAGCATTCACGTTGTGATAACCAGGCCCGTCCAGAATATTTCTTCCGGCGTTGCCAAAGCTTCCGCGCGGCGGAAAAGTGAAAGCAGCGGTGTTGAACCAGCGCTCGGGAGAGCGTTGGCCCAGACTGGGATCGCCTGCGACGTTGGGTCGGTCATTCGCTCCAAAGCCCAGTGCCGAGATTCCTGTCCCACTGTTATCCAACTCGCGCAGCAGCGCCACCGTAAAGGGCCGACCTGTTTGCAGCGTTACAATGCCGGAGGTTTGCCAGCCAGTCAGAAGTTTGGACCATGCGCCGTGATCCGCTAGGTGCGTCCGGCCTTTTCCAAAAGGCAGGTCGTAGACGTAACTAACCGAAAGGCGATGAGCCACGTCGAAATTGGAACGACCGCGTTCAGAGCGCAGATCATAACTATTCTGCGGATAGTTTGGATCGCCGGCACTCGGGAAAAAGTTTGAAGCGTCATCAATCGACTTTGACCAGGTGTAGGAGGCCAGCATTGTGAGGCCCGCCGAAAGCCGCTGTTGCAGACGAGCTTGCAGACTGTGATAGTTCGAGCTGGCCCGCGACTCAATTGTATTAATCTCGTCAAACTGCGGAACAGGACGCGGGACAAATGGCAGGCCCGGTGGTAATGCGCTCGGCTGCGGTTGATTGAGATCACGCGCCGACAAGAGCTTCGTCCCCTTCGAGCCTACATAGCCGACCTCGAGCACGCGATTACGACCCAACTGCTGCTGCAGGTTCAAGTTCCAATGCTGCATGTAAGGCGTGCGCAAGTCGCGCTGAATCGCTTGCGCCGAGTCGGGCAATGGGAAGGGAAAAAAGGTCGGGAAAGGATCGCTCAGAGTTAGCGGCAGTCCGGGAAGAGGGAAGAACAAATTGAAATCAAAGTACGGCTTATTGAAGTAGAGTGCCTCGCCCGGCGCCAGCGGCGAGGTGTCGTAATAGATGCCATAACCCGCACGCACCACCGTTTTTTCCTCGTCCCCGATTGTCCAAGCCAGGCCAACGCGGGGAGCAAAATTGTTTTTGTCCGAGTCGTATCCGCCCCGGGGCATCCCGCCGGTACCTACCGGCACGAGGGAACGCGTCGCCGAGTCGTATAAGTTTGCGCGGTCGGTCGCATCCACCGGTGGGGAGTTGTACTCGTAGCGCAGTCCCGCCGAGAGAGTCACATTCCGACGCACACGAAAACTATCGTTGACGAAGAAGTGATAGCTCTGTGCGCGCAGGTGTTGCGCATTATCGACGCGAGCGCCGCCCGTGACCAGGGGGAGACCGAGTAAGAGGTCAGCCAGGGCGACGCCGGTGTAGGCAAATGGCGAAAAATTGAGCAGCCCTCGCGATTGCACGTCGCGAAAGCCGTTCTGTTGCACGGCGCGGATGTCAGCGCCAAACTTAAAGAGATGATTTCCTTGCACGTAGGTAGCTGTGTCGAGAATTTGCAAGGTGTTGGTTACGGTGTCCTGTGGATTGTTGCCCTCATGGCCGAGCGGCGAAAAGCCCGTGATTGTAATAGAGCTCAAGCCGAAATCCCGCGGGTTCGCGGATAGCTCGGGCAAGCCTACCGCCCGATTGATGCTTGTGCCCTGATTCTCCTGATTAACGGCTGAAGCGACGCGGTTGAAAGCGAAGCGAGCATCGTTAACCAGCTTGGGCGAGAAGACGTGCGTCACGCCCACCATCGCATTCTGACTTCGCCGCGGTACGTCGTTGCCATAGCCGGGGACCGCGGAGAGGGTTGGTCCGGCAAAGGGCTCAAAAAATCGGCGGTCACCAAAACTGTAACGGAACACTAGCGAAGTGACGTTACTCAGAAAGTGGTCTACTCGAGCATCGAAGTGATCATTGTCGTCACGCTGCGTGGGCGACGAAACGAAGTTAGCAAAAGGCGCCGTACGGTTCGGCAGCGGATACAGAGCGGCGATCGCGCGCCCGCTCGGGTGTATGAAGAACGACGGAATTACTCCTCCTTGAAACGGTTGTCCCGTTGACGGGTCCCGCGGAATGCCCAGCAGGCTCTGCCTAAAGTCCCCGGTTCGCTCTGCCAGAGTTGGCACGTTCGCAATCCGGGTTACTCCTTCACGCGAACGAGTGCCCTCGTAATCGGCAAAAAAGAATGTTCGGTCCTTGCGAATAGGACCTCCCAGTGTGATACCAAACTGGTTGCGGATATATTTGGGCGCCGGTTCATTGCCGGGCGCGAAGAAGTTGCGCGCGTCGAGGGCCGCGTTGCGATGAAATTCGTAAATAGAACCGTGGAGGTCGTTGCTGCCGGACTTGAGCACGACGTTTACCTGCGCACCCGGGTTACGACCGAAGGCCGCGTCGTAGGTGCTGGTTGCGATTTCAAACTCGCGTATCGCATCCACCGGAGGGCGTACCGCGAAGGTGTTAAGTTTGGGATCAACGTTGTACACGCCGTCGAGCAGAAAATTATTGCTGTCTTCGCGCGCGCCGTTGACGCTGAAGGAAAAGTCACCCCGAACGGAGCCCGCTGAGCCTGGAGCAGGAGGCACTGCCCCCGGGACCAGGAGAGTCAACTCATAAAAGTTGCGCCCGTTTAGTGGCAGACCGACTACTTGTGTGTTTTCGATTACCGCGCCCATCGAAGCTGAGTCTTTTTTGAGAGTCTCTGCCGAAGCGTAGATGTCCGCGGGGCTATCCTGGATGAGACCTACATCTAATGAGGCATTAAGTCGCAATTCCTGGTTCACCTGCATACCAAGTAACCGCGAGAATTTCTTGAACCCGTCTCTTTCTACCGTAAAAGTATAAGGCCCGGGTGGAAGGGACGAGACGGCATAAGAGCCTTCTTCATCAGTGGTCGTTGTTCGACTGTCGTTCGTTTCCGTATTGACCACCTGTACGTTCGCACCAGGAACGACGGCGCCGTTGGTGTCTGTGACCGTGCCTCGGACCGAAGCGCGATGGGTTTGCGCACCGGCGACTGATGGCAACAGGATGAGCAGAGTCAGCATCGTAGTTTTCGCTGCTAATGACTTCAAAATGATCTCCTTACTGATTCTCGGAAGGATGTACGGAAATTTGGAAGCCATCTTCTTTAGGCTTCTAGATTAATGCTAAACCGAAAGGAATGATGGTAGAAAAAGTAGCGTCGGAATCCACCATCATCCAGAACCCGGGCTTGTTCCTGCGTATTTCCTGACAATTTCTGAAACTGATTGCTAGAATGTGTAGTATTGAGACCAGAAAGCCCGCACGTCAAACCGGAGCACATGCACTGATGAGTTTTTTTCCACTTTCGTTTCCCGCATTATGGAAAAGAGTGCTGGGGCTATTCTGTCTGGTTGTCATTTGCGCCATCGTAGTTGCCGCTCAAACCGACAGCACAATCACCGGGGACATTAAGGATTCGAATGGAGCTGCGCTAGTCGGCGTCCAGGTGACGGCGAAACATCTTGATACTGGACTCACGAGGGTTTCTACGAGTGAGGACGAAGGAAGGTTCATTTTTCCGGGGCTACCTGTTGGCCTCTATGAGCTGCGAGCGGAGTTTGCGGGTTTCGAACCCCTGGGCTTTCCCGACGTCAGGCTTACCGTAAATGACACCACGGCGGTGTCACTGGTGATGAAAGTCGCAGGGCTTAGCGCTGCCGTGAATGTCGACAGTGGCGAAGTTTTGGTAAACACGCAGAGTCAGGAACTCAGTTACCTCGTAGGGGAACAAGCGATACGGGAGTTACCGCTGAATGGCAGAAACTACACTGACCTCGCTTTGCTCCAGCCGGGCGTGATCGGTTATTCGCATCGCGACGGCGGTTCGGTCGTGGCGCACGGTCTGGGCATGAGCATCAACGGTCAGGACCCGAGATCGAATGTTTACCTGCTTGACGGCACGCCACAGAACGATTTCACCAATGGCCCTGCCGGCAGCGCCGCCGGGACAGTTCTGGGTGTAGAAACGATCAGAGAGTTTCGCGTAGAAGCAAACTCGTACGGCGCCGAGTTTGGGCGTAACGCCGGAGGTCAGATCAACGCCATCAGCAAATCTGGCACCAACGCCCTCCGCGGATCGCTCTACTGGTTTCACCGCAACGACAACTTCGACGCGCGTAACTTTTTTGATGGGGCGGAAAAGCCCGAGTTCAAGCGGAATCAATTTGGCGGCAGTATTGGTGGGCCACTCGAACAGGACCAGACTTTTTTCTTTTTTGGTTACGAATCGCTGCGGGAAAACCTGGGCCAGACAATCCGGACCGTGGTGCCCGATTTGAACGCGCGTAACGGGATACTGCCTACCGGCACGGTGGTCGTCAACGCCGCCGTCAGACCCTACCTCGACGAGTTTCCGCTTCCGAACGGACCCAACCTGGGAGGTGGGCTGGCCGAGTATAGCTTTGGGTTCGACCGCAAGATTACGCAGCATTTTACCCAGGGGCGCTTCGATCACAATTGGAGTCAGAGGCAACAATCTTTTGCTCGCTACACATTCGATGATGCGGATCAGCAACTACCGACAGAATTTCCGCAGTTTCCCCGGTCGTTTCGTTCGCGCAATCAGTTTTTTACAGCCGAGCACCGCTACATTCACAGCGCCAAAACGATTCACACGTTTCGCTTCAATTTTAGCCGTACCCGCATTGGTCAGCAGGTGGAAGCTAACACGAGTCAAACGCTGGCGCCGTTTATTCCCGGCCGTGACTCTTTGGGTAACATCGACATTGGTGGTATCCCGCGCTTCGGCCCGCAGACCTCTGTGAGCGTAAAGCTGACGCAAAACGTTTTCGGCGTCGAACACGGCGTGGTGCACACGCGCGGCCGGCATCTGATCAAGGCCGGAGGTCTTGTCGAACGCTATCAGGACAACATGGTGAACCCGACCTTCTCGCTGGGCATCTGGACGTTCGCCAACTTGAGAAACTTCCTGCTCAGCACGCCGCAGAGCTTTATTGGGTTAACACCTAACGGCGCGCTCGATCGTTACTGGCGCTTCACGCTCTTTGCAGGCTACCTGCAAGACACTTTCCGATTGCATCCACGTCTGACTCTTAATGCGGGATTGCGTTACGAGACGACGACGATGCCGGTGGATCTCTACGGGCGCGATTCGGCCCTGCCGTCGCTGACCGATCGCGCGCCTACCGTCGGGCCGCTCTACCAAAATCCCACACGCAAGAATCTTTCTCCGCGGGTGGGTTTCGCCTGGGACCTTTTCGGTGATGGCAAGACTAGCGTGAGGGGCGGTTATGGAGTCTATTTCAATACCAATAACCAGCAGAATCTGATTGTTACGGTTACCAATCCGCCGGCCACGCCGCGCATAGCTATTGGCTTCACGCCTACTTCGCCTTGCCGGCCTGCCTTTCCAGCCGCGCCCCTCTCGTGTGCTTTTGCGAATTCAATTCGTCCCGTGCAGTTTGATCTCGACAACCCTTATGTGAATGTTTACAACCTCAGTGTCCAGCACGAACTGCCCTGGGATACGGTTGCAACGCTTGCCTACGCCGGATCGCGCGGAGTTCACTTGCTGCGCAGCAGCGACGTCAATACGGCGCTGCCCACGATTCGTCCCGACGGCACGCCTTTCTATCCGGCCGACGCGCCCCGACAGAATACTGCGTTTTCTACGATTGAACTCAAGAGCAGCGATGGCAATTCATGGTACAACGCGATGATCTTCGAGTTGCGGAAGCGTTGGAACCGCAGCTTCACGATTCAGTCTGCGTACACGTTCTCGCGAAACATCGACACGACGCAGGCGTCGACCTTCTTCTCAGACGCGACCAACGGGACCACGACGGCCTTTCCGGAGTTCCCCGGACTCAACTACAATAAAGGCCTGGCCGACTATCACGCCAAACACAACCTGGTGGTCAACTTCACCTGGAGCATTCCGTTCGCTCGCAGGTTGGATGGCACAGCCAAAACTTTGCTCGATGGTTGGCAGATATCGAGCATCAGTAATTGGCGCAGCGGCAACCCGCTGACAGTCTTCGTAGCGGCGAACCGCTCGCGTTCGCTATGGCAGCCATCACTCGGCCCGGGCATCGGACGCGACCGCGCTTCGATGGCGCCAGGATTCACTTACGAGACGGCAGTCCTCGGTCGCCCTGATCAATATTTCAATCCCGCGGCATTTGTGATTCCACCCGCGGGTACGCTCGGCAACACCGGTCGCGGCGCGTTCATCGGTCCGAACCACCGCAGCTTCGATCTGGCGCTGGTCAAAAACACGAAGATAACTCGGCTGCTCGGTGAGTCAGGAAACCTGCAATTTCGTGTGGAGGCGTTCAACCTCTTCAATCGCGCCAACTTCGCGCCTCCGGCGCTGACTGCCTTCGCGGGTCAGGCCGATACTGAAGCTCCGCTCACGACCTTTGGCCGCATCCGCTCGACGGTCACGTCGTCGCGGCAGGTTCAATTGGGGTTGAGAATTGTTTTCTAGTAAATCGTGTTAGTAAATGCGACGGGCTGACTACCGCTGACGCATACCGCTTTATTCGCCGTGACCACGACGGAATTTTAGTGTTTGCTTCGTGTTGCTTCGTGGATCGTTTGTTTTCGAGAAGCATAGGAGTCGATCCACGAAATCACACTAAACGTCACTAACCAAAGTGGGAGGCTTGAATGCTTTGGATAATCTTCGCTCTCGGCGCGGCGCTCGCCTGGGGCCTGTATGGACCAGCACTGCATCGCGGCCAGATCGCTCTGGGTAATCCGATGCGGGCGCTGCTCTGTGTCGGAGTCGCTTACTTTTTGATTGGAGTGCTGGTTCCCGTTGCAAGTCTCTCGTATCAGGGAGGGTTGCAGCAGGGATTTACTATAAAGGGCGCGTTAGGCGCGACCCTGGGAGGGGCGCTCGGTGCAATCGGCGCCGTATGCATTATTTTCGCATTCAAGTCAGGCGGCTTGCCAACTTACGTGATGCCGCTCGTCTTCGCGGGCGCGCCGCTCGTCAACGTGCTCTTTTCCATGTGGCTGCATCCGCCCAGAACAACACCCAATCCGTTGCTCTACGTCGGTTTCGTGTTGGCGGCAGCGGGGGCCGGAATGGTGCTGTATTTCAAACCGCAATCGTAGAAGTACCGAAGATATTCTCAAGACGTTTTATAGTTCGTGGCTAGGAACGCGTTACAACTGTCCCAGTGAGAAAGGAGATTCGAATATGAAGTCCATTAGCATCAAAACAGTGATGAGTCTTGCCGTCATCGCTCTGTTTTTCTCTACCGAGATCGCCGCTCAGGTCGGAGCCGACTGGCCTCAGTGGCGGGGTCCGAACCGTGACGGCATCTCTAAAGAAACCGGTCTGCTGAAGCAATGGCCCGAGAACGGCCCGCCGCTAGCCTGGAAAGCCACAGGCGCGGGAGGCGGATACTCTTCGTTTGCGATTGTCGACGGTCGTCTCTTTACAATGGGACTTAAAGGCAACCGCGAATACGTGATTGCTTTCGATGTGGCGTCGGGAAAAGAAGCGTGGGCCATGCCCCACGGCACTCCCTTCCGCAACGATCGTGGCGATGGTCCGCGTGGGACTCCCACGGTAGACGGGAAAATGCTTTATGCCCTGGGCGGGAGCGGGGACCTTTCAGCTCTCGACGTGCGCACGGGCCGCGTCGTCTGGACGATGAATGTTCTCCAGAAGTTTGGCGGGGAGAACATCACTTGGGGGATCAGCGAGTCGCCTCTGGTGGTGGGCGAGAAACTGCTGGTCAACGCCGGCGGGCCCGGCGCATCGATTGTCGCGCTAAATAAAAAGGACGGCTCCCTAATCTGGAAGAGCCAGAGCGACCGCGCCGGATATTCGTCGGCGATTCCCGTCCAGGTCGGAAACACCACGCAGGTGGTTTTCTTTACGCAAACGCGTGGGCTGGGGCTGGACCTGAAAGATGGAAAGCTCTTATGGGAGTATCCGCGCGCCGCCAACAAAGTTGCCAACGCGGCGACGCCTGTGGCCCGGGGCAACCGTGTGTTCATTTCTTCGGACTATGGGAACGGCGGCGGTCTGGTCGAGATCAAGGCGAACGGAGCGTCTGAGATCTATTTCACGAAGGAAATGCGCAACCATCACAGCAGTTCGATTCTGATCGGCGATCACCTCTATGGTTTTTCGAGCGGTATCCTGACGGCTATGCGTTTCGACACTGGAGAAGTGGCCTGGAAGGATCGCAGCGTGGGCAAAGGCTCGCTCGTCTTTGCCGATGGGCATCTCTATGCAATTAGCGAGAACGGAGTGGTCGGGCTCGTCGAAGCGACCCCTGCTGGGTATCGCGAAAAGGGGCGCTTCCGGATCCAGCAGGACTCTCTCCCAACGTGGACCCATCCAGTCATCGCCGGCGGCCGGCTTTACCTCCGGGACCAGGACACTATTTATGCTTACGATGTGAGGGAAAAGCGCTAGTCTTTTCAAGATCTTAGTCTTTTCAAGATCTTAGCGTGAGAAGACTATTAAGGGAGCGACGCTCGGTTTTATTTTCCATATGTCAATTTTCCAATTCTCATTTGTCATTTCATGTTCACGGATTTGTTTCTGACTGCTTGGCGGTGCTTTAGGATTTACTGGCCGCATAGATACCTGGTGAAACCCCAGAAGAGCCGATGCCAATTTGGAGTTCAGAAAGATGGCTTGAGCCTTGTGCGGCTTGCCGCACAAGGGCGCAAGCTACTCTTCCTCACCTGCAAATTTACCGGGTTTGATCCTTGCGGGGCTGATACTGACTCAGAGCTTAACCTTCTTCAAATAGTCCTGCGCCTCCCGCAATTCCGGCAGTCCTTCGTAAGCTTGTTGCCACTGTTCCAACAGCTTGGCATAGGCAGCTGCTGCTCCGCGCTGATCACCACTTTGCGCCGCAGCGCGAGCCGCGCCGAGCAGGGAACGGGCGCGGTTCGGTTGTCTGAGTAATGAAACACCGAACTGCTCAGCGGCGGCTTCAGGTTTGCCGGCTCGCAGAAGAATCTCGCCAAACAATTCGTGTGCCGGCTTAATGAGTCCGGGCGGACCGGAAGGTGGACCCATCTCTTCTTCGAGCCTAATCGCTTCCTTCATCAACTCCGTGGCCCGCGCATGATCCCGCTTTACCGAAGCGGCGACCGCGGCAATCTCCAGTTCTCCGATGGTCTTAGACTCCGTATCACGAGATACGCTTTCCGGTGAAGTGACATTTCCTTTTGTTACTGCAGAACCACCCAGCGCGGTTGCCAAGCCACGTACGAATACCGGCAGCCTCTGGCCACGGTTTGAAGCGCGCAAGGTGGCGGGCCCATCACTGGAAACCGGCTGAGCACCACCATGGCATCCATGCGCCCCCGCCGCTGGCGATGGGGCTACTTGCTCGGCGTCAGATGGGAAAAGTGTTGAAGCGAGGTTCCAACGTTCGGTTTCGACGATAAAAGCCGCAGCCATGTTTGCGTAGTTGTTTTCGTAATAGCCGGGACGCAATTTATTTTCGTAGCTGGTCTCGGACATGGTTTTCTTCATCAGAGTGACTAACTCTTCGGCTTTGCGGTACCGACCCTGCTGCAAATAAATGTAGAGCAGCCAGTGGAGACTGTGATAATCGCGCACACTTGTCGAAAGGTTCTTGCGTTTCATCCACGATTCCGAAGCTTCCCATGCGGACTCGTTTGAAGAGGCTGCTTCGGGCCACATTCCCAGTTGTAGGAAGATGTGCGAAGGCATGTGTCGCGCGTGAGGAGCCTCCGGCGCGATCCCGGCATAACGACGGGCGGCAGGCAGGGCCAGGATTGCATGATCAGGATCGTCAAAGGCGTGAATGATGTAATGCGCTGCTCCCGGATGGTTCGGGTTCTTCTCGTAAACATCCAGGGCGATGGCCCCAGCGCGGGCTTGTAACCGGTAGCTTTTCTCTTCAGATCTCACAAGACCGAGGAGCGATAAAGAATAGAAAGTCGCTGCATCCAGGTCGTTTGCATAGTCGTGGTAAACCTTCTCCATGACAGCAGAATAGGCTGTGTCGCGAGCACGCTTATCGCCCTCGCCATACAACATCTTCACTGCATTCAGGTAAGCTCGCTCCCTCGGAGTGAGTTTGGGTGTCTCCTTGATTTTCTTAACCACTTCGCGCGCGGCTGACGTATCCTGCTCCGACCAGAGCGGGTGATTGTGGGCCATGGCCTCGCCCCAGTAGCCCATCATGAAGTCTGGTTCAATCCTGGTTGACTCGCGAAAGGCTTCGAGCGCTTCTTCGTACCAGAAAGAATGAAGCGCGGCCAGACCGCGCAGGAAGTGCGCCTGCGCTTTTTCAGAGCCGGAGGTTTGAAACTCGACTTTGCCGAGTTGAGAGTTTTGTGCCTGACTCGCGGCAGTCAACCCTACCACTAAGGTTATTGCCAAAAATCGCAGTCGCCACTTTGTTTGAAAAGCCATCTACACACCTCAGTTAGGTTGACTCAGCCTGGGAAAGCGCCGCCCTTTGGAGTGCGCCGGCAGAGCGGAGCGACGGCGGCGCTTTGGATTGGTCTGGACCGAACTTTGCGGTCTCATCTAAAGCGGCGTCGCGCTTGTCGCCACACTCCAAAGTCCGCCGTCTTAACCGCACGGTGATCCACTTAGCAGGCTGCTAAAAAACTAAGAACGATCCACGCGGGCAGCCCGCGTGGGGTGCTAGGAAATCACACGAACGGACACGAAAAGATTCTTTGGCTCGAGTCATTTCGTGTGATTTCGTGGATTCGTCTTATTCTCCCTGAGCCTTTTTCAGCAGCCTGCTAGCTAAGTCTGGGACATCTTTCCGATACAATACAGATTTGTGGCCGTCCGGATGAAGATCTGCCCGTCAGAAATCGCTGGCGAGCTGAGACAATAATCGTTGAGCGCGTTTTCAGCTAACACTTCAAAGGTTGGCCCAGCCTTGATCACGCTCGTCAGCCCTTCTTCGTTCGTAACGTAGATCTTCCCATCCGCCAGCACCGGCGAGCCGCTGTAGGTTCCCGGTTTGAGGCGCTGCTGCCCATAAACCTCCGCGCCGGTCTTTGCATCCAGGCACCACACGATGCCCTTGTCGTTGACGACGTAAAAATATTTCCCATCGGTGACCGGAGTCGGCACGTCGGGTCCATTGACCGTGGACCAGAGTAGATGCGAGCTGGTGATATCCCCGCGTCCCCCTGCGCGCAAAGCAAGCAAGGGCTTCACGCGTGTGGGCACATAAATGATGTCGTTGAAAATTACTGGCGAGGCGACGATTCGATAAAAGGGATTGTTGTCAGGATTCAATCCATTCGCGCGCCACAGTTCCTTGCCAGTGGCTAAATCATGACCGGTGACACAATCGCCGCCGGTAATCACGAGTTCCACAGTCTTGCCGTATCGCAGCAGGCCGGGGGTGGAATAGGAGTCGGGCGATTCCTTTATCGCACTAGTTGGACGCTCGACCCTCCAAAGAGTCTTGCCGCTCTTTCTATCAATACGCAGGACGTAGGAAGGATCTTCAGTCTTCATCCCGTGGAGCACCTGGACGTACAAGGAGTCTCCGAATAACAGAGGAGAAGATGCGTAACCCCAGTTGAGGCCAAACTCGCCGTAGTCTTTCTGAATGTCCCGCGCCCACAACTCTTTGCCGCTGAAATCGAAGCCTTTGAGAATCCCGGTGCCGGTCATGACATAAACGCTCTTGCCGTCCGTAACCGGCGAAGGCGACGACATGTTTTGCTTGCGCATCTTAACGTTGCCGCTACCCAGCAACTTTTTCCAAAGGACGGTGTCCTTGGTGCGATCAACGCTCCAGAGATAGAGATCATTGCCATCGGCGACGTTCAGAAAAACTCGGTCACGCCAGATGATCGGCGTCGATCCGCTCCAGCCAGGCATCGCCAGTTTCCAGGCGACGTTCTCATCCGTAGTCCACTTCAGCGGAAGATTTTTTTCATTGCTCAGACCATTGAGATACGGCCCGCGCCACTGAGGCCAGTTTTCAGCATAAGCTGCGGTGGTTGAAATTAGGATCAGAGTGAAGCCGAGAATATGTTTTCGCATTTTAATTCCTCTCGCTCGCAGAATGTCTAAAGTGACTTGGCAGCCACTCGAAATGTGGAGTGCGCCGACAGAGAGAAGCGTCGGCGGCGTTTTGGATTAGTGTCATTGAACTCTATTTTAAGTTTTATCCAAAGCGGCGTCGGGCTGCGCTTGCCGCCGCACTCCAAAAGTTCAACCGGCTCCGTTAGGAGCCAGATGTTTATAGAAGCGCGCCAAGGTAAACCACCCCAGCTCCGTTAGGAGCGAAATGTTTAGAACTGCACCAACCAAATCAACTCGAAGGCATTTACTGATTGCATCACCCCACATCCCGCCCCTAGCGGGGCTGGTCGAGTTTGAAACGAGGTTCGCAGCTATAAACATCCGGCCCCTACGGGGCCATGGCTCAGCCAGCTCGCAGGCCCGAGGCTACCTCAACAGGCTCGATGGCAAAGCTCATACGATACCTAGCAAGACTAACGCCAGGAACACGAGACACGGCCACAGAGAGATCTTGAGTAATCTCACTTGCGATAATGATGCCGCGACTGGGTGCTTTGTCCATGTGCTGGTCGATCCAACCCATGTAATAAAGGAGCTGGCCGAGAGTTTTATTGCGCCCTTGGGATAGCTTCAGTTCGATCACCACATACTTGCCTGTGTGATCAATTGCCAGCAGGTCGATGCGGCCTCCATCAACTGGAAATTCGATGCCGTTACGACCGTCCGATTCGTACAAGCGGAGACCCGGCTCGACTCGATCGAGATTCCGGGCGAGAAAATCTCTAAGGTGTGCCTCAAGCGCGAACTCCAGAGCTTGCTCCACGTCCGGTGGTTCCTCGGTTCCGCCTGCCGGTCCGGATTCTGGACCTCGCTCGAGGAAATCCTCGTACTGCCTTTTTATTTGGAGATATCGCCGACGTTGCGTTTCCCCAGTCGGAGTGTTGCCCAAGGCCCAGTGTCTGGCCTTGAAACCCTCGAAGACGCCGTGCTTTTCGAAGAGTTCAACAACATATCCGCGGCGCAAAGATGACCCGTTGGGCGAATCCCATTCAATCACCTTGTCTCGGATGTCATTCACCTCACGCTCAAGCCCGTGTTCGGATCCGAACGCGTAAGCGGCTTTCAACGATAACACTCGTGTTTGCTCATCACTCATAGTGTTTCTCACTCTGCTCTCAACGCCGGCAGCAATGGGGAACGGAGGGCAGCCCAGGTAGCTATTAGAGATGCGGTCAACCCAGATATTAGTACCCCGGCCAGCAACAAGCCCAGAGAAATATTCGGCAATCGCCCGCCCCGTTCAAAAAATACCGGCGCGATGGCCAGTAGTGCACAGACCGTGCCCATGATCACGCCACTAAAAAGCAACAGGGCATTCTCCGCGATTACCATTAGCGTGAAGTGCGAAGAGTTATAACCGACTGCGCGCAGCAAGGCCAGTTCACGCCGTCGTTCCAGCACATTACGCAGCAATACCGCTGCCATGCCCAACGTTCCCAAAAGAAGACCCAGGCCGCCCAGCATCTGAAACGTAGATAGATAGGTATTTTCGACGCGATGGAAACTCGCGAGGCGCTCGCCTGATGGCACCACGTCGAATCCAAAATCCGAAAGGCGATCTTCCAGCGTGGTAGCAATCGCAGACGACTGGTTGGGGACGGGTGTATCTATCAAAAAGAAACGATAACCTTCCTGCTCAGGAAAGAGACGCAGAAAATGTTTTTCCGCCATCACCAGTTCACTCTGAAGAATGCTATCAGCGAGGGAACCCACCACCCGCAATCGCACCGGCCCACTCTGACGGTGCAGCACGAACTCGTCGCCAAGCTTGAGGTGCAACACATAGGTAAGTGAATTCGCATCGGCAATGACCGGGATCGCGCCGTCTGGAGAATCGCGATTCAAAAGCAGCCACGGATTGTCTTTCTCTTCGTTACTCTCCGCGAAGGAGCTTTGGAACTCAAATCGACCGCTCTGAATGAAGTCATCCGTTGGCGCGATGATTCTCGGGTTGAGCGGCTGGTAGAGATTCAAACAACTGGCATCATCGCCGGGCCGCACACGGAAACGCGTAAAGGTCACTGTTGAAAGCGAAGACGCAGAATCCACTGCCGCAAGATTCAAAGCGTCTCGTCCTTCGCGAGTGTTCGGGTCATGCACTAAGGGTAGTAGCGAATTGGCCAGCAAGGGAAAGCCGCCGCTACCTGATTTTCGGTCAAGCGTAAGTGCCCCCTCGCGGCGTCTGAATGCATCGACAGAAACGATGATGAACGCAGCCGAAGCAATCAAGGCGATACACAGAACACTTCGTCCCGGATGGTACGTCGCATTTCTGAACCCGAGCTGGGAAATGGGCCCCCAGCCAGTCCCTTGAATTACTTTCCCGCGAGGGCGCCGTAGCCAGGCGGATTGATAACAAAGAGCGGCCGCCAGCAAGAGCAGGCCACCACCGAAAAATCCAGCGGTCTCTCCGATGACCCCCAAAGAAGCGCCAATCAGAAGACTAAACCCTAGTGCAGTTAGTGCGATCGCGATAGGGAGACGCGGCGACACGGAGACGCGGCGACGCAGGGATAAAAGCCCCGGTGTCTCAATGTCTCCGCTTCGCTGCGTCCCCGAGTCTCCCAGAGTTCCCATCAAGAGGCTACGCGACGACGCTCTACCCAGTCGTCTTAAGGTCCAGACGATGCAGACCAGGGCCGCGACGACTCCGCCGACAGCGCCGAGCAAGAGCGACAGTGGGGCAACATGCAGTTGGAGCATCGTAGTTCCGACGGCTTCCACCCACCAGGTGCTCAGACCCGTCATCATTAACTGGCCGTAAGCCAGGGCGCCCGCCAGTCCAATCACACTGCCGACAATTGAAATGACAATGCCCTCGAGCAAAAACAACTTGCGAACTCGCGCAGCCGGATAACCAATCGCTTGCAGGAGGCCAATCTCGCGCAGACGCTGTTCGACGCCCAGCTTAAAGAACAGAGCAGTCAAAAGCAGCGCCGAGATAACCAGAAAGAAACTGAAATAAAGAAAGTACTCGCCAAAGTTTGTGGCTCCGCGCGAAGCCTCCAGACCCTGCGCGCGCGCGGGCAGAATCGAGAAACCGGCGTGTAACGGGTCGAGCTTCTCGCGCAGACTTCGCTCGAAAGCCGCACGCGTTTCAGCGAGCGTTTGTCCCCGTCCGGGGAAGACGCGAAGCGAAGTCAGCTTGCCGAAACGCGATTGCCAAAGCTCTTGTGCAACTCCGAGTGGGACGAAGCCCTTGGGCGCTGTGCGGTACTTCTTCCAATAGTCCTCGTCCTGTGGGCGAATGCGCTTCAAGTCAATCGGGAAAGGCGGATCCCAATCGCCAAGGCTTTCGGATTCGGTGATGCCGGGGTAGTCCGGCACGAGATCACGATCAGCGGCTAGCCACGTCATCGGGATAATACAGGCGGCGCGAAACTCTGCCGAACGCGTCGCGAGTTTTCCCTCTTCGAGCCAAACGTAGTAATCGAGCGTGAGGCGCTCACCGAGCTTGACCTGAAGAGCGGTGGCCGCCCATTCGTTGAGCATGATCGGAGGCAGGTGCGCCGTCGCTGGTTCGCTCCCTCTGCCCGCGGGAAGACTGGCATCGCAACTGGCAAGATGTCCGCTTTGATCGTGCTGCATTTCCTCCATCATCTTGTCGACTACACCCGTGACAATTGAGTAAGGAATCTCAGGCCCATCGTCTCTTCGAATGCTGTTGACGAGATAAGACAGAAACGGCGCCGCCCCCAAGGTCTCCGAGGATTCCGCTGCCAAGACCACCTTCTCGGCCAACGCTTCGGGGACGAATCCCGCCGAACTCTCGACCGCTAGCGTCTGCTGCTCGTTCAAAACTCGCAGCTTGATGCCATAGTCTTCAAATGAAGCGGTGTCCTTAAGAATGCGCCCGAGCAAGTCGGTCCTGGCAGCCTGCGTCGCGGCGTGAGTTTCGCTCCGCGAATCTTCGTCTATCAGAATGAGGTTGGCTTTGCCATCCTGCTCCAACTCCTTCTGAAGCAGTTTCAACGGTACGAAGACAGCGCGCGTTGCCCTCTGCTGAGGTTGCACGGAAAACTCTCCCAGGGCTGCGGAGGAAAGCGACTCTCGCATTGTTAAGCGCAACGTACGGCCGAGGTCCTCTTTCTTGCTGTGCAGGGATTCGACCGGAACCTCCGAAGGCTTCTGCACCCGGAGTAACAGCGCATCGCCGGCGCCGCTGCTCAACTCCCGAGCCAAACCATCGCTGACCAGAATCTCGCGATGCAACGGCCCGCGACTGGGCTGCCCATGGAACGCCCAGAACTTCTCATCGACTCCATACACGTGAATGCCGGTGGCCAAGCTCCTGCTTGCCTCATGAGTAACTGATCCTTCAAGAGCGACGAGCGGAGCAGCAGCGGAGAATCCCCCACTGGCAAAATCCTCGTGGCTCTGAACGTCCGCCGCCAGTTGTTCACGGAAAAATCCTGCCGATGTGACTACATGGTCTGTGTTGCCGAGTCGCTGTAGGAACAGCTCACGCAAACTGCCGCGCACGGAATCGCCCACCAGCAACGCTCCCGCGAGCACCGACACCGCAATGGCAACGCCGGCGACTACGGCCAGATTGGTACGCCAAAAATAGGTGAGGTTCCGCTGTAGGAGCTGCGCGGTGGTCATCAGAGTTTCCGGAGTTGTTGATCGGTTAACTCGTAGCGGAGGGGAAATCGTGATGCCAACTCGCCGTTGTGAGTGACCACAACCAGAATTGCTTGCTGTTGCCGGTGTAGCTCGAGGAGCAGGGAAGCGACCACGTCCGCCGCTTTGTGATCGAGATTGCCGGTTGGTTCGTCACACAAAAGGAGTTGCGGTTTCATAACCAGCGCGCGAGCCAGCGCCACCCGCTGCTTCTCGCCACCGGAAAGTTCGGCCGGGCGGTGCTCGAGGCGATCTTTCAATCCTACTTCAGTCAACAACAGCCGGGCACGTTCGCTATCATGACCGTCTTTCGATGAAACCAGCGTCGGAGTCAGAACATTTTCGATCACAGAACACTGGGGCAAGAGGCAGTGGTCCTGAAAGATGAAGCCAATTTCACGATTGCGGAAGGCGGCCAGTTCCTTCTCCTTCAGTTGATAGGGATTCTTATCGTCGAGGGTAACTGTGCCGCTCGTTGGTGGTTCCAGCGCGCCCATTATGTAAAGCAGCGTACTCTTGCCGCTGCCGGAGGGACCCATGATGGACAAGGCGTCGCCACGGGAAAGCGTTAGCGAGATGTCAGAAACTATCTTGAGTGGCCCACGAGGAGTTGGATACTCCTTTGAGACGTTCTCAACCTTCAGCACAAAACCTCCGGAAGAAACGAGCCGCGGATTAACGCGGATACACGCGGATCAGAACAGACAAGTCAGGGCGTTCGAAAGGTGCGTAGTTTTGAGTTCAAGCTTTTAGCTTGTCCGCGGCGGACGCAACCTAAAGGTTGAACTCTCAACTTCTTGACTCTAGTGAACCAGAACCCGCTTGAAACAACGAGCCAGGCGCGAGCTCAAAATCGCGTTACATCGCAACAGTCTTCTGTGTCTGCTGTTCGTTCTGATCCGCGTTCATCCGCGCAAATCCGCGGCCAGTCACACTCTCATAAACTTCCAGCGCCCGGTCGGCCATGCGCGCCACGCTGTAATGCTGGCGCACGTTTTCAAATCCGCTCAGACCGAGCCTCTCGCCAAGCGCTGGTTCGCGATAAACCTCCAGGATTCCCTTCGCAAGACTTTCCGGGCTGTCAGGCTCGACCAGCAAACCGCCGTCCGTCTTCTCAACGATCTCTGTAAACGCCCCGCGTCCGGGCTGCACCACCGGCACACCGCAAGCCATTGCTTCAAGCAGAAAGATTCCCTTAGGTTCGTTGTATGTGGCCGGTACGGAAAGCAGATCAAGTTTTCGCAGGAACGAAATCTTCTCCTCGCGATTCACCACACCGTGGTAGTTAAACTCCGCGCCCAGCCCTGCGTCTTTCATGGCTTGTTCAATCTCGCTCAGGTAACTCTTATGTTCCGGCGCCAGGTATCCGGCCACTTCCAAACGTGCTTCAGGAATGCGCCCGTCCCTCCGTAACTGCCGGTAAGCCTCGGCGAGAACGTGCAGGCCTTTTTCCGGCGCGACCCGCGCGAAAAATCCCACCGTGAAGGGCCGCGATGACTCACGCTGCCTCTTTTCATACCCTTTCAGGTTTATACCCAACGGCACTACTTGGATCTTCTCCCGCGGAATCCTCAAATACCCAGGCATAAAATCCGCGTAATAGTCACTCACGGAGATGAAAACGTCGACGTGCTTGATATTTTGGCGGATGAGCTCGATCGCCTGCCTTTTGTATGGCTCGTGCAAACCGTCGAGGAAGAGATCTTCGCCCTGTAAAGTGCAGCAAACTGGCCGGTTTAGTGCATCCTTAATCGGCTTCGCCAATCCGATCAAAAGCGAATAGGGCAGGCTGACAACATCTGGCGGGAGCTCACGCCGGGCCCAGTCAGTCAACTTCTCAATCTCTTTGTGCTGAAAGCCGGATTCGCCCTTCAACATCGAAACCGTCATTTCCCCAAGCATCTTCGGGCTCGTGGAGATGGACCGACGCGAGGCCAACGTCAACATTGGTTTGGAATCCCATAAGCGATCGAGCCAACGAGGCGAGTTGCGAAACAGCGGAACGTATTGTTCAAGATACACACTGATGCCGCCGAAGAAGACCCGCTCCTGACTCACGTTTGTTTCGTCTGTGCGGGTTGGCGTGTAGACCGGGAGCAGGGTGACATCGTGGCCGCGAGCCAGCAGCTCGGCTGCCAGAGCGTTGTCGCGCAGACAACTCCCGCAATACATCTGACCTGCCCCACCTGTTAAATAGAGAATCCTCACGGCAAGTTATCAGAAAGAGACAGCGCGCTGGAAAGCCCGCCGTGCGTATAGATGTTCGAAGAGATTGCCCTCGTGCGGCTGATCCCAACTTACCTGGTTTGTAGGCACCGGACCAATGTTCAGTCGATCCACATTGGGTGAGGAGATCAGTCGACGAACCAAGCCCTGGTCTCGCGTAATTACAGTGACCACCAGGCTGGGTCCCAGTGTTTCGGTAAGCTGGTTTTGGGGGACGCGCACGACGCTGGCAAACGGGAATAAGAATTCCTTGTTGGCGAGCGGATGAGCCGGGTCATCACAGTGAACTATGGTCGGGAGCAGATACGTGCAATTATTCCAGCTCATCAATCGCTCCTCTTTGCGACGAGCGGCGGTGACGTCTCGAGCGCCTGGCTGCGCGAGTCCTTGATCGATGATTTGCGAGATGCGTGAAGCGACATTGGGATCTGCGAAAGGGGCTAGTTGTGCCGCTTCGTCATCAGCAGCTCGCGGAAAGATTCTCGCCAGACGTTCTGCCAGCGCTTCGCTGATCTCTTCGGCGCGCGCGGGAGTCCAGACGGATGATGCATTCACGCAGGAACGCCCGCCATTTTCAACAATCGACGTGACCATCACATCCAGATATTTCTCCCATTCATCGACACAGTCTTCGCCCAGAATGACCTTGCTGTAACCCGGGCCGTGAATCTCTACGCGGGAGTCGCTTTCCCAGACGCCGACAGCAGACGCATCTCCAAACATCATTCCCCGTCCACAACCGCGCAGGATTTCTCCAGCGGCAGCGTGATCCGCGGGATAGAAACTGAACGCTTCTTTCGGGGCACCCGCCTTAATTAGCGCTTGCACAATTCTGTAGGGAGTCCACGGCTCGGCGCTGCCGGGCTTCAGAACCAGCGGAGTTTTTAACGGGAAGGCTGGAATCCAAAGCGAGTGGACGCCAGGAGAATTATTTGGCAGTACGACCCCCAGGGATTCTGCGCAAGGAAAAAAACTGACAGCGTGGCCTTCAACTTCTCCGAAGCCGCGGTCCAAAACGTCCCAATCAATGTTGCGGGTCAATCCGTTCAGCACGTTTTCCATTTCGGCGAGCATGCCGCGAATCTTCTGCATGTTTTTCCGGGCCATCACGTGTGGCAAACCGGTCGTCGCCGAAACCTGCTTCACATAATCCTCCGGTGTCTGCGGCTCCGTGCCGAGCGAAAGCGTGTCGTTCAGAAAGTGATCGGCCGCTTGCCGGCATATCGCCACTAACTCGGGAGTTGAAAAGCGCGCCAGTTTGGCGCGAGCGATTGTTTGATCGCGCAGATCGCGCCGAATCAAACCGGCGTTAGCCTGGCTGACCTCGACAAACATTTCGCGTGTTTGGTGATGCGGAATGAGCGCAGCATCAAGGCTTGTGTACGGTTCACCGTAACGAAGTAAAGGTATCTTAATCATTGCCAATTGCCAATTGCCAATTGCCAATTGCCGATTGCCGATTCGCCGATTGTGATTCTTGATTCGACGCTGTGGGCGTCGAGATCCTGACTCAAGTGCCATTTGCGAAGCCAATCGGCAATTGGCAATTGGCAATTGGCAATGTTAGTACACTCCTTCAACTACCGTGCCTTGTAATCCGGCGAAAGGTCTTACATTGCGTACGCCGTCCCACGGGTAAAGCTCGCATGGTGGTTCGCGTTCGGCTGCGTCCCGCTCAAGAAAGCGCGGCATAAAAAACTCTCTCGTTAGTGTCGTCAAACGAACGCGACCCGTCTCGCCATAGTCAACTACCCTGTCTGGATCATCCGCATCCACTACTTCGATCATTGCGCGCGGAAGCGGCGGGTAATAGATGATCGCGTAGTTGTCTTCCGGGATCCGCGGCTTGTGTACGGCCAAACCCATCAAGGTGTTGCCGTAGGTCGCGGCAAAGTATGCCCCGTCAAGCAGCTCTTCGACTGCAAAACGATGAAACTGCGGCGTCATCTCCGTGCCGCCGCAAAAGACGCCGGTGATGCCGAGCTTCTTGAGCGAGACCTTCTCGCACAGTGCTTCCAGCAGTTTGGGAGTGGTGAAAAGGCAACGAATGTTGTCATGGGCACGCAGCAGAGTGAGAGCTTGCTCAATCACGTGCTGCTTGTACAGCTCGGCCATCTTCGGCTGGCCCATCTTCAGTAGCCTGATGACCCAGCGCGGATCGAGATCGACCATGAAACAGATGCCGCCACGATATTGCGCCAGGTGTTCGACCGCTAGCCGCAAGCGCCGTGGGCCAGTTGGACCGAGCGACAACCAGTCAGAGCCCTTGGGAAAGTACTTATCGGGCAGCGTGGCGCTGAAGGCTTCGTAGTCGAGACGAAAGTCCTCGACATTAATCCGAGATTTTGGAACGCCGGTGCTGCCGCCAGTTTCAAACGTATAGACCGGGCGACCGGCATAACCTTTCGGCACCCAGCGGCGCACCGGACCACCGCGCAACCATTCATCCTGAAAAGGTCCTAACTTCGAGAGATCGTCGTAGGTTTGAATGGCCTCTCGTGGATTGAAGGAAAGCGTCTGCGCGTAATCCAACCAGAAAGTGCAACCCGTTTTCGAGTTGAAATGCCATTGGACGACTTCGCGCACCCAGGCATCGAGGGTGGCTCGTGATTGTTTGACGTTTGTTTCCAGCGTCGCTTCAGCAGTAGACATTTTGCTCTCAGGTGCCGGCGCTAACTAACTTCTCTCTAACGATAAAATACCAGAGGAGGTTTTGAAAACATAACCGGTCCTGCGGTATCCTCCTCGCGCCGATCGGTTTTTCCCGGAAGCGGGCAGCGGCATCGAGGCTACTTGTGTCAGTATCCAATCTACCTGACGCTCGGGTTGAAAACCGGCTGCTCGCCGCGCTTCCGGGCGACGAGTGTGAACGCCTGCTTCCACAAACTACGGCCAGTATCATTTTCTCTCGGTGAAGTCGTTTACGAATTCGGTGGACTATTGGATTACGTCTATTTTCCTACGACTTCAATCGTCTCTCCTGCTCTACACCTGGTGGTTAAACACGAGTTTGATCGACTGCTCGGATAGACTTCATCATTCTTCACCGTCGCCGGATATGTGTGTTAGCGCACGGACAATCGGTGCCTGCTGTGGTATTCCTGCCTTCGTTGTTCTTTAGGACAAATCAACTGCGACGCTGGGGTCCGGCACCCAACTTCCTTCTGGCGCCGCTGCGGTTTTTCAAAGACGACCTGGTGAGCAGAGCCGTACGCGTACCTATAGTCGCAGATTGCCGAGATTGAGCGTCATAGATCAATTGATAACAAATAGGAGAAACTTATGGATCCCAATGAAGAAACAGTAAAAAGGCACGTAGTTGTCAACACGCCCGGTCAGCGAAGCGAGGTCGTAACCGAACGAACACAGAGTGGTCCGCAGGAATCTGGGGTTTCAACGGGTACGATAGCCTTAATTGCGGTTCTCGCGATCACGGCTGTGGCCGTGATTTTCTACATAGTTAGTAATAGAAACGCGAATGAATCAGCCAACCGAAATGCGAACCTGGATGCAGCCAGCCAAGCGCCACCGACCACAATAGTTCAACAGCCTGCTCCGGCGCAGCAAGCTCCCGTGATCATACAACAGCCGGCTCCCGCTCAGCAGGCGCCCGTGATCATCCAGCAACCTGCTCAGCCAAGCCAACGAGAGTTTACCAGCGCTAATGAAGACGCGAACATGCAGGACATTGCCACAAAAAGGCTGGCCCAGGACTTGGAGATGGCTGAGGTCGTCATGACTGTTACAGACGCACGAGCAATCTTGACTGGAACTGTCAATTCTGCGGCCACAAAGGCGAAGGCTGAGCAGATTGTAAAGGCTGTGCGAGGCGTGAAGTCAGTCGATAACCAGATTGTCGTTTTGGGATAGTTGAGGATTCGTAACGGCCGCCGCCAAATTTAGTTAACGGCTTCGTATTGTCTCTTAGAACTCCTAAAAGTCCGCGGATTCAATTTAAATAGCGCCTGCTTAGCGTTTCGCTGGGCAAGGCTCGCTACAACAGTTGTCAACTGGGCGGGCTCGACCGGCTTCGGAATGTGCATTTGGTAGCCAGCCGAAAGCAAGCGCCTTCGGTGTTCGATTCCGGCATAGGCCGTTAATGCCGCGGCTGGAATTCTGCCGCCGCGATCTGAGGGAAGCTGACGTACTTTACTGATCAGCGCAAAGCCGTCCACCTCCGGCATCCCGATGTCTGAGACCAGCAGGTCGAATGGTTGTCGCTCCAATTCGTCCAGCGCTTCAATGGCTGATCCGAAAGAGATAACTTCGGCCCCGCGCCCTATTAGCACTGCGGTGACAAGCTCGCGCGAGTCCGGTTCATCATCGACGACGAGCACCCGAAGACCATTAAGCGATGGCTGCCGGTCGGTCGGGGATTCACCCGCAATCCTGGAAGGCGTCGTCCGTACGTCGCTTAGCTCGTGATGTTCGATACTGACCGGGAGAATGACTTTAAAAGTGGCCCCCTCTCCTTCACCCGGACTTTTAGCAACCACGGATCCACCGTGCAATTCAACCAACTGGCGCACAATGGAGAGTCCGAGTCCAAGTCCGCCGTGCCTGCGTGTGCTCGATGAGTCAGACTGGCGAAAGCGGTCGAAGACGTAGGGCAGAAGCTCCGGGGCAATGCCTAGTCCCGTGTCGTGAATCGTGATCTCGACGTTAGAGGCGGTGCGTTTCAGCCGCACTCTTACGTGTCCGCCTTTGGGTGTGAACTTGATCGCGTTGGTTAATAGATTCCAAATGATTTGTTGGAGTCGGTCGGGGTCGCCGGCGATGGGGCTGATCCGGGTATCAAGTGCTGTCTGGAGATGAATGCCTTTAGCTTCTGACGCCGGCCGCACGCTGTCCACAACGGTCTCGATCATCGGCGCTAGTTCTACGGGTCGCACGTCGAGGCGGAGCTTGCCCGTGATGATACGCGAGATGTCGAGCAAATCGTCAACCAGCCGTCTTTGAGCGCGGGCGTTGCGGACGATGATCTCAAGAGCACGCCTTGATGATACATCGTCGAGATTGCCGGTGGTGAGCAAATCCGACCAGCCAAGAATCGAGGTCAGGGGAGTGCGTAATTCATGTGATAGAAGGGCAAGAAAGTCATCTTTGATGCCGTTGGCGATGTCAGCCTCCGCGTGCGCTGCCCGCTCGCGCTCCAAGAGGAGCCTGCGTTCTTCCTCAGAATGCTTGCGCGCAGTGATGTCACGGATGTTGCATTGAATAACCTGGTAGTTGCCTTCTTCATATACATTGCTGATAAACTCCACTTCCCGGAGTTTTCCCTCTGTGGTTTGGAGCGGCAAGTCTTCATAGCGAATAAAGCCTTTCGCCTGCAACTCTCGAAACGCCTCCTGACTCGCCTCCTTATCACTGAAGAAACCGATTTCCCAAAGCTCCTTCCCCAAAAATTCATCGTGTGTGTAACCCAGGAGCTCCGTCATAAACGGATTCACGTCGGTGATCTTTAGAGTGACAGCATTAAGAATAAGAATGCCGTCTCGCGCGGCCTCGAAGAGCCTCCGGTAACGAATTTCAGAAGTCTGCAGCCCTTCTTGTGTCCGCAGGGGTTCGGTAATGCTCTGGGTCTGGGTGTACAGGGAGTCGACCCGCCTGTTTTCAACCAGCACAACTCGCTTAGTAGAAGGCATGGGAAGCTCTGATAATTAAATCATGAGTTTACAAACGCACAGCAGGGCGCCTGGCAGTCTCAGCGTCAAGGGTTGAACTCTTAACACGGCTGGGAAAGGCCGTCTGTGCGCTAACACACATAGCCCAAAACGCTAAGATAAACGCTCCTATGTGCGGTAGCGCACAGACTAGGACGGACGACCTCGTTTAGCTTGGGTTACGTAGCGGTGTCCGTAATGTCTTATAATCCAAGCTCAGCTATGGTGTCCCAGCATCCGGGGACTTCTCAATCCAACCATGTTGTGCTGGTGGTCGAGGATCACCAGGACGCGCGGTCCGAGTTGAAGGAAGTCCTGGCCCAAAACGGATACGGGGTGATTGGGACTGACAACGGACAAGACGCGGCCCAGCATGCCCGCCAAATCCGCCCTGATCTTCTTCTGATAGATCTGGATGTACCGTTGCTGTACGAGTTGGTGGCCGCGCGACAGATCCTGAAGCAGGCACAGTTGTGGCATCTGCCGGTTGTGATTGTTACGCATGAGGAGGTAATAGATCCCTGGTCGATCATGGAAGTGGGCGCCCGTCCTAACGAGTATGTCACGCGACTTTCTGACTACGATCAACTGCAGTACCTCCTGGATTACCTCTTGCCAGCTTTGCCGTCAGCATTTGAGAGCAATTCTAGTTCAAACAACTTTAGAACCGATCCAAAGGCAACGGATAAGGGTGCCACCGTTGCCAAGCATTGAATTCAAGATGTTAATTGGAAGTCGCTTCGGGAATCTCAGATCTGGATGAATCCGGCTCTCCCGCAGGTGAGAAGGAAAAAAGTTTTCCAAATCGCGTGATGCCTTGATGTAAAGAGGACACGCGCCACGAGGAAGGACGCTGCTTTTGGGGCGAAAGCGGCGTCCTTCTTCAGTCTTTCAAAGCCAACAGTGAAACAGAATCAAAATTGCACGACGTGGTTAGGCGCAATTCGCCTTCGGAATATGAAAGTGGCTGGCAAATCGAATACCTATCGGTGGCCGGGTCAGTGGCCGACTGGTATGCGTTGAAAACGGGTCTTGCCTTCTTCATCCTCCCAGGAAATATCCAGCACATAAGGCCTGACTTCTCCTGCTATGACTTTAAGTCGTTCCAACTGATCGTGATCCAGGCCGGCCGGCCGGCCATTAATCCAGGTTGTGTGAGAAAGAACGACCTTCTCTTTTGGTTGCATGGACTTTACGGGGTCGAATCTAATATGGGCTTGCGAAGGACCTCCGCCCGGAGTTTCTTCATCTTTCAGAAACACGGTCAAAATCTCAATCGACTTCAGCGTGTTCTCAGTCGCGTTCGTCAACTCTAAGAGGACTTTCGGTTTCGCGTCGATGAATCTCAAGACGAAGGGCTTTTCTATCGGGCTATTAGTGCTCATAAATTTCTGTTCTGCAGCGTTTGCCTTATTTGCACTTCAGCGGCATTCGGCGGCTGGCGCAGCAGGCGAGTGATAAGGCTTCTCAATTGATTGAAGTATGGAACGCAATCTCCAAGAAGCCTTTTGGGAACCAAAGCAACGGCCCGAGCGGGATTAAGCTACCTCAGTCTGGTTTGCTCATTCAAGGGCAGTGGGTCAGTTTGATTCCGGAAGTTCAGAGTTCATCAACCTTCAGGTTGCCGTTTCGCAACCACAAACTAAAGTTAGAACTCTAAACTGCTCCCTACCCATTTTTAAAACGCGTGCTATACGTTTTGGTTCACGGAACCCCTCTTTCGTTAATAGATGGGGGATATTTGGAAACTCCCGTGGGATAACCAGCCTATTCGTTAGAGATCAATGGCCCAATATTTGCTCTCTGCCAAAGCTATGATTAACACTGACGTCTTCCCTCTGTGGCCAGGTCAGGAAATCGCGGTCAAACCTAAGGCCGACACCGCGGCACGTTCGGATCATAGTTTGGCACACGCGGCGGGCCAAGGCGACATGACGGCTTTCGAAGAACTCTATCAACGCCACAATCGTCGCGTTTATTCGTTGTGCCTTCGTATGACCCAAAACGTGGTGGAAGCCGAAGATCTCGCTCAAGAGGCTTTCATTCAGTTGTTTCGCAAGATCGGCAGCTTTCGCGGTGAATCGGCTTTCACAACCTGGTTGCATCGCCTGACAGTAAATCAAGTTTTGATGCACTTCAGAAAAAGAAGCGTTAAGCTGGAACGCACCACTGAAGAAGGTGAGACTCCCGTGCAGATTGTGCGGGGCACCGAGAATCCGAATAGAATGCCTGTGTTAGACCGGATTGGTCTGGAAAATGCCCTTAAACAATTGCCGCCGGGGTACCGGACAGTTTTTGTCCTCCATGATATTGAAGGTCATGAGCACGATGAAATCGCCAAGATACTCGGAGTGGCAGTGGGCACGTCGAAGTCACAGCTTCACAAAGCCCGAATGAAGTTGCGTCGTCTACTAAAGCAAGAAACTCCTCAGCACCCTAGCTGATCTATTGACTCGCTGCAATATTTGGCTTAAAAGTCTTTCAACGTGATCCATATCCTTCCGGTGTGTTGCTCGACGGGCCGGGCTCATGTATCAACGTTCGTCACAGGTCATTGACCGTTCCCGGATCCGGTCCTACTAGCACCGTTTCCGGAGCTACTTCAAGGCGCAGGCTCAACTACACACGGGCATCAGGCTATTCGAGCCGCACTTCTCCAGTTCCTCTTATTGACCTCAAGCCAATGGATGACAGAAATCACATAACCCTACTCACAGACTTCGCAAGCGCCTTGTGCTCAGCCCCCGACTACCATTCGTTGCTCAACATCATCAGCCAGCAAGTTCGTCGCATCCTTAAGGCGGAGAATCTGCTGCTCTGGATCTACGACGACAAAGGCCACGCGCTGCGCTGCGAGGCGTCAAGTTTTACTACCCTCGATCTCGCGGTCGTGCGCGACGTCCGGCCGGCAGACAGCGGGCTTCTGGCTGAGATGTTGCAAGCAGAGGCACCCCGCACTTTCGATGAGCTAGAGGCCGCCAGCCACCTTGCGGAAGCTGACGGACTAGTTTTGCAAGCGGCAGTATTCGCTCCGATGCGCGACCACGCTAAACCAGTGGGGGTGATTGAGACGGTTAACATGGAGGGAGGTCCCTTCACGAGTGACGATCTTCAGTTGCTCGGTGAGTTTGCCAAACTGGCTGCCCCAGCGGTAGTAGCTCGTCGCGCACAGGAAACGATGGGCGCCGGAATGCTGAGCGCAGTCACGCGACTTACTCAGCTTTATGACGTCAGCCAGTCATTCAGCTCAACTATTGAATTCTCGGAGTTAGCGCCCATTATTTGCAACCGCACAGCCAGCGTCATGGACGTGGAATCATGTAGCCTGTGGTTGGTCGACGGGGCCGAGATGGTTTGCCTCGCGATGGTCGGCCGCTACCGTCCCGAGTTGATTGGCCGCCGCGAAAGTGATGCGGGAACCGTGGTTGGCGAGATGCTGCGCGACAATGCACCCCTTACGATCAATGACCCAGGCGACGCTCGGCTTACTCACCGGGTTGGGCATCTGGAAGACCCTTCGATTAGCGCTCTAATCTGCGCCCCGATCAAGCATGGTCAGGATTGGCTTGGCGGCCTCGAGATCATCAACAAGCGAGATGGAAGCAAGTTCACTGAGTCAGACACTCACTTGCTTGTTGAAATTGCCGCCCAAGCTGCCAACTCCATTCGTAACGCGCAGCGTCACCAGGCAGAGCGAAAGGTTAAGGAACTGCAGGCGCTGCTCAAAACCAGTCGCGAGATAATTTCGTCCCTCGATCTCGACCGCATGCTCACGGTGGTGGTCAACCAGGTGGCCACGATCATCCCCTTTGATCGCTGTGCCATCGCGCTGCTCGGCAAGGGTCGTTATGAGATCGATGCTATCGCTGGTGAGGCCAGGGTTAAACTGAAAGACCCTAATATCAAAGCCTGGAACCAGATCATCAACTGGGCTGGAAATGCAGGAACGGAGCTGTATGTTTCAGAGTTGAACGGCGAGATTGACTCAGACCGCGCCGAGACGCGCGAGAAGTTTCACGCGCATTTTGCTGAGAGCCGGATGAAGAGTTTTTATGCTCTGCCTTTGATCGATGAAGAAGGGCCACTCGGTGTTCTTGCCCTGGAGAGTAAGACTCCGCGGTTCCTCAACACTTCGCACATTGAGTTGCTCAAGATCTTTTCGGCCCAGGCCACCGTGGCGATCCGCAACGCGCAACTTTACCGCCAGGTGCCTCTGATTGGCGCGCTCGAACCGCTGGCTGCCAAGAAACGTGCGTTCCTGGCGATGCCGAAAGCCAGGCGTTTTGCGACCGCTGCCGTCGTCATCGTTGCGCTACTCCTTCTCGTCTTCTTCCCCTGGAACTTGAAGGTCGTGGGTAACGGCTATGTCCTGCCCACGCGCATCGCAACAGTCAACGCTGAGATCGACGGCGTAATAGAGAAGGTAAACTATCAGGAAGGCGATGTGGTCCCGGCAGGCGCGGTTGTGGCGGCTCTGCGAAGTGATGAATACCTACTCAACCTGAATGATGCGCGCTCTCGCTATGGCATTCTTGAGCGTGAGCTAACACGAGTGCAGGCCGCGTCCGGCGCTGCAGCAGCACAGATAGAGCGCGTGAGGCTCGTGCAGACCCAACGCGAGATTGCCTTCAATCAGGTTAAGCTTGAGCAGACACAGATTCGCTCGCCGATCAACGGTGTCATAGTCACGCCCAAAATCGAGGAGAAACGTGGCCAGTTTATCAGGCGCGGTGAGGTGTTTTGTGAAACAGCGGATATCAACCCGGTAATTATCGAAGCGGCTGTTCCCGAGGACGAGATCGGTCTGGTCAGACTCGACCAGGAGGTCTGGCTTAAGGCGAATGCTTTCCCGTCACAGAAGTTCATTGGTCGCGCAACGCAGATTAGCCCGCAGGCGACAACTGAACAGGACGCGCGGGTTTTCATTGTGCGAGCTGAAATTGAAAATCCTAACCAGATATTGCGTACCGGCATGGTAGGTCGTGTGAAGATACTCACCGGTCCGAGAAGCATCGGCTACGTGTTGCTGCGCGATCCCTTTCGCTGGTTGCAGAAGAAGATCTGGACCTGGATGCCTTAATGGGTGAATGTAAATGGTAAATGGTAAATGGTGATGGCTAAATAACACAATGCACTTAAGACCGGGATCACGATTTACTATTTACCGCTGAAGGCCTGGCTTTGGCCATTCTTGTAGAGGTGGAATATGAGGACAGTTCTCGTAACCGGTATCACGGCTTTGGTGATGGGTGCGCTTGCCGGTTGTGGAGCTAAGACCGAAGGGCTTAGACCCGGAACAGCATCGAACACCTCGGCGGCTAAAGGTCCGATCACGGTTCAGGTCGTGGAGGCAAAGCCTTCGGTGGCAACGGGCGATCTACTGGTTCCGGCGGCGCTCTCGGTCGAAGCAATAGCTATGGTGCTCGCCCAGCGTGACGGAACGGTTAGCCAGCTTGGGGCTCAAGAAGGCTCGCGCGTGACAAAAGGACAGGTCATTGCCCGGCTCAGTGGTGATGACGACTTGCGGGCCCAGTTGCGCCAGGCTGAGCTGGAAGTTTCGCGGTTAGAGGTCGAGCAGCGGCAGTATGGCGCGCTGATCAACGTAAATCGCAATGAGCTTGAAAGGGAGACGATTCTTTTCAAGCAAGGGTTGACAGCCGACCGCGACGTTGAGCGGGCTCAGTTCAAGCTCGATGCCGCGGTACTGGAACTCGAGAAGACGCGCGTCGCCAGCCAGAGCGCCCAGGCGAAAACGGTTGGAGTGAAGGCCGAGCTTGAGCGGAGCACTATTCGCGCGCCGATCGCCGGCGTGGTCACTCACCGCTTTACGAAGCTGGGGACAAATGTCGTTAAGAACGACAAGCTATTTGAGATCACCCAGCTTGCGCCGCTCGAAGTGAAGTTCCAGGTGCCTCAGACTGAAAAGGGTGGTCTTGGCCCAGGCGTGGTGGTGAGTATCTCTTCAGTCGAGAGCGATCAGATCATTGCCCGGGCGCGCATCCGCCGAGTGGACTCGGTAGCAGACGCCGCCAGCAACACGCTCGGTTTCCTTGCCGATCTCGTAGGCGGCCCGGGGTTGATGCCGGGAATGGCAGTGAATGTTCACGTCCCGCGCCGGGGAGCCAGCCCAACGCTATGGATACCGCAAGCTGCGTTTCCGGCGGGAGCGGAAGTGCACAAGGGCGCAACCAGCTCGGTATTCGTTGCCGTCGGCGATAAGTGCGTCGCGCGGGTTGTATGGGTCAACTCGGCGGCCGCTGATCAGGTTGAGATCATCTCAGGACTGGCGATGGGCGACCGGGTGATACTTTCGCCTCCCGCCGAATTAAAGGCCGGCGATTTAGTGGCAGTTAAGAATTGAATTCCTAGCAGGCTGTTGAAAAACCCTTCAGGATATGAAAACAGCGAAATTTGGAGTGCGGCGGCAAGGCTTTGCGCGACGCCGCTTTGGACTGGCGAGCCCTATGGACCTTAGGATCCAAAGC
>JALZJF010000003.1 GCA_030859905.1 Acidobacteriota bacterium | reverse complement strand
CGGTTGACCAAGCGATGTTGCCATGCCGGACGCAGGCAAAGCGCGTGGTCTCGGTCTTCGCATTCATCGCGCAGAAGAGTCGCTCCATCAAAGCTTTCGTCAAGCCATAGGTATTAGCGACGGGCGGCGCGGTCTTGTCGGTGGACATGCCAACGACGGTGGATACACCCTTTTCCACGCAAACGCGTGCCACGTTCTGAGAGCCCAGCACGTTAATGTCCACACACTCCATCGGTTGTCGCTCCGACAGGTCCACATATTTTGTCGCAGCGGCATGCACAACAATATGGGGTCTAACTTCGGCAAAGACGTCGCGCAGAGATTCGATGTTGGTAACGTCCATCGGCAACGTGATGCAACCGGTGAACTCTTCCGCGTCCTGGTTGTGTTTGTTATTTCGTCCCGTGAGCACGACGCGGTAATGGTCTTTGAGGGCCAGTCCCAGACGTTTGCCTAAAAACCCTGTGCCGCCGGTGATCAGTGCGGTTTGCTTCATGGTCGGATGCCTCACGGCGCAGCCCCGCGTTCAAGCTCCCAGCACCCAACCCTCGACCGCCCCGCGGACACTTTAGTGGAAGGCGCCCTTAAGATAGTGGGCATAGAGCCCAAGTGCCATGCGCGTCTCCGCCGTCTTCCTCCCACGCAACGCGCGCCACCCGTGCGCGACCAGAGCCACGACGGAGGAGGCCAAGACGTTCGCCATGAGGTGCGGGCGAGAGAGGCACTGTTTCTGAAAGTGGAGCTGCCCGTCCAGAATCCGGCGCCCGACTTCCAGACTGTCCCAACGCCTGAGTGAACTTTGGCTGCCGTGGTGCATCACGACCGCGGACGGCTCGAACACGAGCCCCCAGCCAGCTCGAGCTATGCGCAGGCACCATTCAACGTCCTCGCCATACATATGATACTGCTCGTCGAGTCCGCCCACCTGATCGATGACTTCGCGCTTGATGAGCAGAGCCGCGCCTGAAAGTCGTGGCACCCTGCGCCGCCGCGCATGATCCCAGAGCGGGCCGAGCAACAACTCACCCCTCAAGCGCGTCGGGATCAATTTGTAAACCTTCAAGCCCGAAAGCAAAATCTCCCATGCCGCTGGCGGATTGTGCCAAACGGTCGGCTGCAATGAGCCGTCCGGGTTGACCAGTCGAGGGCCGCATGCGCCGACATTCCGGTCTGACTGTAAGGCGGCGATCAAAGTATCAATGGCTGTGGGGCGCACCTCCGTATCAGGGTTGAGCAGAAACAGTAGCGGAGCAGTGCTTAAGGTAATGGCCTGATTGTTGGCCTGACTGAAACCACGATTTTCCTGATTTTCGATTACGAGTAGTGGCGCTTCTCCCAGCAGCGCGTGAGCCTCGTCTGAATGCAGCCAAGCGACGCTCGAATCCGTCGAGGCATTGTCCACGACGATGACCTCATATGGCACGAGCGGCGGGTGTTGCGCAATGCAGGCCAGACATCGGCGCAGCAACCCGCACCCGTTCCAATTAACGATCACGACTGATAATTCAACTTTCACTGCTGCTACGGCAGGCCTCCCGTGCCCGATTACTCAACGCACCCTTGCAGAGGAAAACAAGTCAATTCTGCGGCTATTAAATTTTTCGTTGCCACTCTGTCGCCTCCAACTGATGTTACCATTATGCGGTCGGGTTGAGTGTTCCTTGAACTGAAAATGCTTGTTCCGTGCTGCGCACCGGATGAAATAATCCCAATCCTCTAACGGCGGAAGAGGGTACACATTGTTGCAGAAGCAATCTATTGAAGTAAACCACCCGCGCCGCGCGGTCGTTGGGCGTGAGTGCGGAAGGCATGCTCTTTCCGGGAGCGAAAATGCTGCCCGAATCTTTTACCTTTCCAGCTAACCGGCCAAGCTGGAAGCGGAGAAGCGCGCTGAAGTTATTGTCATCAACGACCTCAATAGAAAACGTCGACGATTTGGAAGAGCGCTGAGTCGCTTCGTAAGAGATCAGGCAAGCAAATCCTTAACGGCGCTTCGAAAACCGTTCGAATAAAGATGATAGCGCCGTGACAAGAGCTCTCCGATAATGCAGCGGACGCGGCTGAGCTTTCCCTCGGGCAGATGCGAGCGCGCGCGCAGATGCTCCAGCCTAGCCTCCAGTCTGGACAAAGCATCGTCGCTTTTGTAAATGTCGCGTTGTTCTGCCAGGCGATGGTGGGCTTGCGTGGCAATCTCGATCATCTCCTTGTAAGAAGTCGTTCGTCGCATTGCTTCCTTAATGCCGTCGAGTCCAGCCGCCCCGGCCTCGTCTGCTTTCCGCGCGCCTATCTGCTGGCGCGAGTGCTGACGGTACTTAATAAGCGACTCTTCGATAAAAGAAACGTCAGCCACGGAGGCGATCATCAGGGCGATCCAACCATCGTGAAGCAGCGCGAGGTTGGTGGGGATTTCGAGCACGAGGTTTTTGAACCCGCTGCGGAAAGCCATCGTGGCCCCAGCCACAGTCGACCCTGGTAAGAGCACGTCGAGGACTCGGGCAGTGCGCGCAAACCGCTGCTGGGTTTTGTCGAAGCCAATACTCTCCCAGAGGCTGTAGCCGAGAGGTTGCAATTCCTCATCTACTACCTCCGCGTCCGTGAAGACCAGTCCGACTCTGGGGTTCCGGAGGAGGCACCCTTCGATGCGACGCAGCTTTTCTGGAAGCCAAACGTCGTCCTGATCAGAAAGCGCGATGACGTCGCCGTCGCAGAGCCTGATTGCGCGTTCGAAGTTCTTCGTTGAGCCGACATTCTGTTCGTTGACGTGAAGGCGCACAGGGAAGGGCGCCGAGGCGGCAAAGCAGGTGACGATTTCGCGGGTCGCGTCCGTTGAGTGGTCGTCGGAAACTACCAGCTCATCAGGCAGGCGCGTCTGCGCGGCGATGCTTGCGAGCTGGTCCCGCAGATAACGCTCACCATTATAGGTACACATTGCTATCGAGATCCTATCAGCCATGGCAATTCAATCGCCTGCGGTTGAGCGCCAAAACCTTCGTCATAAACTTCGCCCACGGCGCATGAGCGCTCCGGTAAGCGATGCCGCCACAAAGGCCCTCATGCGGTGCCTGGGGACGAACGGCGCCGCCGCAGCACAAAACAGCCACTTCAACCTCCACCTTCGTTTGCGCTCCAATGCCGCAGCCCTGAGAAATCGCCACATCCCCCGCAGCAGGCTTCCGGCGCACACCTCTTCGACCCCGAGATACCCTTCGTCCATCGCCATTTGTTCGGAGTTTAAATCGCGCGCCTCGTCGTCGGTGATTACCCTGCTCAACGCCTTCCGCATGAGCAGCACAGATTTGTATGCACGCACCCGGTTGCGGCTCGAACTGACGGGGTGCGCGCGCACCAGCGCCAGCGTGCCCTCTAAGTTCTCGTATTGAAAGCGCATTCCCTTGATGGCGCAGCGAACCCAGTAGTCCCAGTCTTCCACCGGCGACAGCGGCTCGGCAAACGGCTCGACCGCATCAATGACGCGGCGCCTGACCAGCGGGGCGTTTACAACCATCAGGTTTCTTCGCACTAGCGCGGAGACGAGTTCCCTGCCCTGGCCTGACAACTCGCGCATCCACGGCTGGTTGTCCTCATCAACCGAGTGCAAGCTCTCGTCGATCCCTGCGTCGGTGAAGTAGCGCACGCCGCCGTAGATGATGTCGACCTCCGGGTGCTGTTCCAGGTAAGCGACTTGCCGCTCAAGCTTACACGGTTCGATCTTGTCGTCGGCGTCCAGGAACTGCACGTACTCCCCGGCGCTGTGCCGGAGTCCGAGGTTCCTGGCCGCGGCTTGAAACTGATTCTGCTGCCGCAGGTACTTGATGCGCGGGTCGCGCGCGACGTAAGCCGCGACGACCTCAGCGGTGTTGTCGGTAGAGCCGTCGTCAACCACGACGCACTCCCAGTGCGTGTAGGTCTGCGACCGAAGGCACTCAAACGTCTCGCCGATCAGATGCCCGTAGTTGTACGTCGGCGTGATGACGCTGACCAGTGGCCCACCCCCGTGCGAGGCGGGAGGGCTTTGCGTTGCGACTGGCGCGCTGCCCAGCTCCGACGTGTGGGACTGTCTTTCCGTGTTCAAGAATTCTTCGCTTCCTTCTTCGCGCGAATCTGCGCGGCGATGCGCGCGTACATCTGGACGACCTGCGTTTGAATGACGGAGTAGTCGAGGTGCTCGGCGGCCATCCGTGCGTTAATCTCGGCGGCGCGGTCGACGAGCGCGTCGTCGGTGATGGCGCGCCGGATGGCCGCCGCGACCGCCGAGGGGTCTTCGGGGGGCACCATCAGGGCCGTCTCTCCGTCACGCACAATTTCTGTCAGACAGCTCGTGTCCGACTGGACGGGGAACGAACCCATGACCATGGCTTCGAGCGCCGAAGTGCTCAGGCCGTCGCTGATGCTCAAACCCACCGAAACGCGCGCCCGCCCGTGCAGCCGCAGCATGTCGTCGTGCGAACCCGGCGGCACGATCTCGACCGGGATGCCCGTGGTCAGGGCCATACGCTCGGCGGCGATCTGCACGTCCATGTCCGCCAGGTACACGGCGACGCGGTAGTTGCCGGCTTTGATCTCGTCGGCGCACTGTTCGATGGCGCGCAGGCCCACCAGAGACCTCCCCGCCCAGTGCTGGTAGCCTTTGAGTGCGATGACGCGGCGCGCGGAAGTCGGACCGCTCTGCCGGTGTCGTCTCATCTCCTCGATGCGGAATCCCCCGGCAACGGGCAGGACGGGCAGCGCCTCCCCCTTGAAGCCATAAGCCCGGGCCAGTTCGACATCCCTCCGGCACTCGCAGCCGTAATAGTCCAAGCCCGAGAGGAGCGCTGTGATCTTCGCCTTATGCTCATTGAGCGGGCCATAGAGGTAAATGTCGCTCCCCCAGTTGGAAGCGACCAGGGGCGGGAACTGTCCCTCGTAAAGGGCGCGCGCCTGCAACGTCAAATAGCCGGCTTGCTGAAACTCCAACGCATGAATCATGTCCGGCTTGACCCGGCGGATGACGCGCGCCAGCCACGCGGCGCGCGACGACCAGTCGGCGGGGAGGAACCGCGCGGCTAAGATCTTCAACCTGTCGGCCCCTAACGGCAGCGGCCAGAGTACCCTTGAGCGTATCGTCGGGTTGCGCCTTTGCGCGCGGCTACTCGTGAGGCCGTAGGCCGTGAGGTTCCTGAATTCCGAGTGCGTAGGGCCTTCGTGGGCCGGGAACAGGTGTATGTCCCAGCCTTGGTCGGCGATCTGGTTGACCCAGCGTGCCGCGTGGACGCTGGTCGGACGAACCACAAACAGAATGCGCAAACATCAACCTCCCTGTTATTGCTCTGGCCGCAGCAACCTGTCGATGGCGGCCTGGGCTGCAGCGACACTGAAGTCCGCGCGGGCGCGCTCCCACGCACGCTCACTCAGACGCTCCCGCAGGCTCGCGTCGCTTATAACCCGTTCAATGGCCGAGGCCAATTCCGCCGGGTCTTCGCGATCAACGACCAACCCGCACTCGTGCTCACGGATATACCACGAGACGAAAGAGTCCGCTGGCGCGTGCACGAGGATGGGGCGGCGCGCAGCCAAGTACTCGCCCAGCTTGCTCGGCCCCGACGTGCGGATAAGCACCGGGTAGGGCGAGCGGAAAGCGAGAGGGAGGAAGAGGATGTTGGCCCGCTTCTGGATACCGGGGACTTCCGACACCTCGCGGTGGCCGTGGAGGACAACGGGGCCTTGAATCCCTTCGCGCTCCCAGTCCACCGGCGAGGCCGAGTACAGGTGCAACCTCACGCCCGGGCGTTTGAGCTGCTCAAGGCCCTTGATCAGGTTGCGCAAGGCGTCGAAGTGCGCCTCGTATACCGCGCCCGTATAGACGATCTCGACCTCGTCTCTTCTGCCCTCGCCGCTCGTATTGACATGGACAGTCGCTCCGCAGTCTTCGACCGGCGGTTCGTATTCTGAAAGGTCACAGGGATTATGTATCACCGTCGCTTCGACGCCGTAGCGCGCGCGCAGCTCGTCGCGCAAAAACTCATTTGGGGCGATCACCTTCGCCGCGCCCCTCAGCACCACCGGCTCGAAGCGGCGCGCGTAGAAGCGCTCGACTGGATCGAGGATCGAATACGAGTAGTAGTCGAACATGTATGCGTAGAAAGGGACGCCGACCAGCCGGCTCGCCAGGTATCCCGCGGGCAGGTCGAGCAGACTCCCCGTGCAGGCGACGACGGCCTGGCAGCCCTCTCTCTGCACGATCCGGGCGACGCCGCGGGCACGGGAGACGAGCCCCAACGGCACATTGATGGCGGCACGCGCCTTTGCCAGTCCGAAGCGGTAGCCGCGCGTGAGTTGCGCGTCGGGCGGGAGCTGGTAATAACGCGCGGGCAGTCGCCGCGTGAAGTCCCCCTCGAAAAACTTCGCTTCATAGTTGTGCGGCGAGATTAAGCAGTAGGCTTCCGGGCTGACGTTAAGGAGCACCCTGTAAATCATGATCGTCTGTCCGCCCCAAGTCGGCGGCAGCAGGTGAGAGATGAAGGCGAATTTCATTCAGAACTGATTCTGATTTAGTCGAGTCTCCGGCCCGACGCTTTGCGATCACCCGCCGCTACCTAAGCAACATGCCTGTAGCCGAGCACGATTTTCGCTACGCTGTCACTGACGTTCCTAACCAAGTATTCGGGCGGGGCCGTCCAGCCGGCCCGCTGGTCGAGCACGGCGCGCACACAGCGCAGGACAGAGTCGGGGTCCGCCCCGCTCAGCATGTTGCTGCCGCACTCCATCGTCTCGGGACGCTCTGTCACATCGCGAATCGTGACGTTAGCGACTTTGAAGATGCAACATTCCTCCTGCACCGTGCCGCTGTCGCTCAGGACGCAAAAAGCATTGCGCTCCAGGGCGATGAAATCAAAGAAGCCGAATGGCGGGTGGAATTGAATCTGCTGATGAGCTGCGGCGTCAACCCCAAAGCGTTCCATGACGGCGCGCGTGCGCGGGTGCGTACTGCAGATGATCGGCATACCGTACTCGCGCTGCAAAGATTCCAGGGACTGGATTAGGGCGCGCAGGCGCCACTCGACGTCAACATTCTCCGCACGGTGCATCGTCACCAGAAAATACTTGCCCCGTTCCAGACCGTTATCCTTGAGCGTCGTTGATTGACGGATTGGTTGGTCGTAGTGCTCGATGACTTCACGAATTGGGTTTCCGGTGACGAAGATGCGGCGCCCCTCGATGCCTTCGCGTAACAGGTTCGCGCGGCTCCGTTCGGTGTAGGGCATCAGCACGTCGCTACTGTGGTCTACGATGCGTCGGTTGATCTCCTCCGGCACACGATCATCGTAGCAGCGGTTCCCCGCCTCCATGTGGTAGACCGGAATGCCCAGACGCTTAGCCACAATGGCCGCCAGCGCACTGTTGGTATCCCCGAGCAGCAGCACTCGGTCGGGACGTTCGGCGACCATCACGCGCTCGCTCTCGGCAATGATCTTTCCTATTTGCTCGCCGAAGCTCTCGCCGCGCACGCCCAGGAAAAGATCGGGTTGCCGTACTCCGAGTTGCTGAAAGAAAACATCGCTCAAGCTGGGTTCGAAGTTCTGACCCGTGTGAACCAGGACGTGACGTTCGCAGAGATGGTCGAGATGTTCGACGATAAGGCTGAGGCGGATAATCTCCGGGCGAGTGCCCAGGATGGTCATAATCTTCATGCGAGCATATCTTCCTCGTACACAAACCGATCAGCGACCATTAGCTTGTGCGCTCGCAGAAGCTCAGCCACGTGTTCGCGGCTCATCAGATCGTCACTGGAACTATATTCTTTCCCGATGGGGCTGGCAGTTTGCTCGGCGGAGCGAAGTTCCGGCAACATCGGCTGAATAACATAGTAACTTCCCCGTTCCACACTGCGGTAGGCCTCCTCTTCTGAGATCAGGATTTCGTGGACTTTCTCGCCGGGTCGTATGCCCGTCACGATCGTCGCGATAGGCTTATCGCCAACGAGCGCAGCAGCGATGTCCGTCACCCTGGCGGAAGGCACGCGCGGTATATAGGTCTCGCCCGGTTCAGCCTCTTTAAGCGCTGCAAACACGGTGTCCACGGCCAGTTCCAGGCTCAGTAGGAAGCGAGTCATGTCGGAGGTGGTAATGGTGACAGGTCCACCCTGTTTGATCTGCTCGTGAAAGAGCGGAATGACCGAACCGCGGGAGGCCAGCACGTTTCCGTAACGGACGCAGATGAAGCGCGTGCCATTACCATCGAGATTGGCGCTTACGAATAGTCGCTCTTGCACCGCCTTTGTCATGCCCATGACGTTGACCGGCTTGCACGCCTTGTCTGTGGAGACCCCGACCACCGTCTGGACTGGCAGCTTACCTTGGCGGATCGCGCGGATAATGTTCTCCGCCCCCGTCACGTTAGTTTGCACCGCCTCGTAAGGGAAATACTCGCATGAGGGTACCTGTTTCAGCGCGGCGGCATTGAATACCACGTCGGCGTCGCGAAGCGCGGTCGCGACACTGTGCAGGTCGCGCACGTCGCCGATCTGAAAGCGCAGCACACGATCGAAATTATGGTAAATGACTTCATCGGTGGGTGACCGCAGGCGCGCGAATGCGAGGCGCATCGAGTGTTGCTTGGCTTCATCTCGCGAGAAGACTGTGACTTGTCTTGGTTGACCAATCTCTCCTGAGAGGATCCGCCGCACCAGCACTTTGCCGAGCGAACCTGTTCCCCCTGTCACCACTACTCTCTTATCAGCCAGCATGATTTCTCCTAATCTCCTCGTAGGGGGTAGTGTCATGTGCCATCTGCCTGATCATTTCCGGCCACGGCCGAGGAGTGAATCCAGTGGCTTGCCGAAATCGTCCACCGTCAAGGCTGCGGTCGCAAACGAAGGTTTCGTCCGGTTCGATCTGGACGTCCAGCTCGTAAGTCTGCTTCACCAGCGAGAGCAAATCGAATTTGTTGATGGGATCAGCTGCAACGTGCCAAGTGCCCCGCAACTGGGGGTAGTTGGCAATGACGTTGCCAATAACATCCGCGAGCGCGGCGGTTGTAAAGCCGCTAAAGACTGCCCGCTTAAACCCGCGCACGCTCTTGCCGCGTTGAGCTAGGAACCACTCGATGAGGCCGTGCGAGGTCTGAAGCTCACGTCCGATCATCGAGGTGCGGAGCGTCAAACAATTCTCGTAGTCTACCTCACCGAGCACTTTTGTTCGTCCGTAAAGATCCTGCGCGTCGGTCAAGTCACTCTCGCAATAGTTGCCTTTGCGCCCGGAGAAGACACAGTCAGTGCTCAGATGGATCAACCGCGCACCCGCCGTGCGGCAAACATGGGCGAGGCGGTGCGGGAAGAGTGAATTGACCGTGATACTTGCCACAGGGTTGTTCGCCGCCGCATTCTGCTTGACGATGCCAACACAATTCACGACCACTTGGGGGCCAACCGAAGCCAGCGCGCGGGCGACGTCGTCGAAGTTCTGCGCCGAGACGTGGCCGACGCAGCGCGCCGGGTCGAATATTCCGAAACTGCCGTAAGCGTCTGGCGACTGGCGGAAGGTCACGCGCGTGTCGAAGCGCCCGGCGAAGGTCTGCCAGAGCTTGTGCCCCAGCATCCCTGCTCCGCCCAGAATCAGCACCCTCATCTTTTCGCTCAGTTCGGTCTCAGGCACGCGCCAAAGCCTGGCGCCCCTCCTTGGTGCACCCGCGACAAATAAGCCTGCGCTCCGAAGCCTGGCACGTAAGAGCCCAGGGTTGCTTCGGACCAAAGCCTCTACTGGTCATTCGCTCACAGCTAACACGCGCGGCGACGCCCATTTTGGCCAGAGGCATGTCACTCAGCAAGTCGCGTACGGATTCCGTCTCCGTGCACGACGGCCCTTTTGATGATGCTACAGATGGTAGTAATGTGCTCGACCTCTACCGTTGTTCCGGTTGGCAGCGAGAGTACGGCGCGCCAACCTCTTTAATCAGTCCTGTGCCGACTGTACCTAATCCGCCTGTCACCAGAATTCTCAATTCTGTAGCTCACATTTTTCCCCCGTAGTTGCTCTAGCCTTATTAAATGTATCGCCCAGTTCCGCATCGCCAGCGTTAGCACTCAAAGTAACAAGAACAAATCACTGCTCTACGCGCCGACCTAATAAGCGCAGCGTCTGTCTTTTTGCACTCCGCAGAGCTTCATACATTGGCTTCGGTAATTTGCCGGATAAGTATATATCACTTAACGTGCGGCATAACTTCCTGTAGTTGTGCTTATTCTTCCACACGAATTTTGGTAGCGAGAAATATTCGCTGCATAAAGTCTCAGGGTTTAAAAGCATCTCTTTTAGTGCGCCGGTCGAGATATTCAAAAGAGACTCCCGACACTTCTGAATCTGTCTTGGATTAACCCCGAGCTCTAAATATAGATCAAGCAATTCCTGCAAACGAACTAAAACAATTGAAGGCAAATAACCTATCCATTCCTGCTCGCCGAAGAACGTCACCGTGCAAGGGTAGCCGAGGTAATAAGCCTTCCGCCCGATCATCGTTTGTGCCAGAGTAACGGTGTGCGGGTAAGTAATGTCGAGGGAGGTAAAGGGCGCGTCACCCGTCCTACATTTAAGCTTGTGTGTGCGCCAGCGCGAAAGGCGGAACACCGAGCACATGACAGCGCCTAAAAATACATCATCCACCTCAGGATCGATCAACTCTTCCCAGCGCTCGACAGGCCGCTCGGTCAAATCTTTCGCCTTGGTTGGCAGCAACTCAGACAAATTCGGCGCCGCGACTAGATGTTTGTAATCATTACGCTCCCACGGATGCTTGATCGCAGTATTGACGAAGACATAATCAACTTCAGGAAATTTCCGCAGCACAGAAAGCACTCGCTCCAGGCCGCCCGGCAACAACCAATCATCGTCACCGAGAATCCAGGCAAATTCACCGGCAGCCAGTTCGTTGCAGAGCTTGTGTATATTGCCAGCGATCCCGACGTTCGTTTCGCTGCGGTGATACAGTATTGAGCCTCGCGCTTGCGCCCGTTTTACAACCTTAGGGGTCTGATCCGGTGAGCAGTTATCAGAGACAATTAATTCGACGGCGTCACCTGCCGCCTTAATCTGCGGCAGGAGTGCTTGCAAAGCAATTTCGAGGAGATCAGCCCGCTTGTAGGTCGGGATACAGATAGAAAGTAATGGCGCCAAGCAATGCGCTCCTCAATGCTGCAACTGTTCGGCCAAATGCTCGCTAATGCCGGCCGGCGATAATCCGACCCTAGTAGTCATATATGCCTGGCTGCCTAAATCATAGTTATCATCCGCGACTGGAATATTGATGGGCACCAGACGGCTCTTGCGATTGGGCCCCAGCGCCAGGCAACGCGCCACCGCATCAGCTAAGCCACCCACCTCGCTGTGCTCTTCAACGACGCATAATAGCCGCGTCGCCCGCGCGGCGGACTCCACCGCCTGCGTGTCTAACGGCTTCACAGTGGGCATGCTCAACACCCGTGCCGAAATGCCTTTCGCTGACAATAACTCCGCTGCCTCAACCACATTTTTCAGCATTCCGCCGGTACTAATCAAAGTGACGTCCGAGCCCTCACGGAGCATAATCGCTTTGCCGATCTGGAAGTCGAAATCAGAGCGGTGGACCACAGGCTCGCCGGCTTTGCCCAATCTCAAATAACAGGGACCCGGCCACTTTACGAGGGCGCGAGTAGCTGCGCGAGTCTCCGCGGGATCGCCTGGCGCAATGACTGCCATATTAGGCAACGCCCGCATGATAGCTAAGTCCTCTATGGCGTGGTGGGTATAGCCCTGTGCGCCGTACGCCAGCCCCCCACCAACGGCCACGATCTTGACGTTCAGATTGTGGTAACAGATATCATTACGAATCTGCTCCAGACAGCGTAAAGTCGGGAAATTAGCAATCGAGTAAGTGAACACGATTTTGTCGCACAAGGCCAATCCCGCCGCGACGCCGGTCATGTTCTGTTCGGCCACGCCAACATTAACGCTGCGTCGCGGGAAAAGTGCCGTAAAGCGCTCGAGGACGGAATAGCCTAGATCGCCATTCAGCAGCCAGATGCGCTCGTCGTCAGCGGCCAACTCGGAGAGCGTGTCAATGAAGGTCGTCCTCATGATGCGATCGCCGCTAACTCCGCCAGCGCTTGCTGCAACTGTTCGGGATCGGGCGATTTGTAATGCCAAGAGAGTTGGCCCTCCATGAAGCTGATCCCTTTACCCTTCACCGTGTGCGCGATTATGACTGTCGGCTTACGTGGTTCAATAGGGAGCATGGTAAGAGCATTTTCGATCTGGCCGTAGTCGTGTCCGTCTATCTCGCGCACTGCCCAACGAAAGGCCCGCCACTTATCCGCCAGCGGAGCTAATTCCAGCACTTCTGCTACGCTGCCGAAACTCTGAATCTTGTTATAGTCCACGATAACCACCAAGTTATCCAGATGCTGATGCGGCGCAAAGAGGATCGCCTCCCAATTGGAGCCTTCGTCCAACTCGCCGTCGCTGAGCATCACGAAGACACGGTACGGTCTACCATCATGTTTGCCGGCGAGGGCCATCCCGCAGCCGATCGAGAGGCCGTGACCGAGCGACCCGGTCGAGACTTCGACGCCGGGCACACCACGGTGGTTGATGTGACCGCTCAAGTTCGAGCCGTCCTGACAGTACGTCTCAAGCCGCTCACGTGGGAAGAAGCCGCGCTCGGCCAGCGCAGCATAGACGATGGCCGCCCCATGCCCTTTGCTCAAAATGAAACGATCGCGATCAGGCAAATCAGGCCGCGCCGGATCGACACGCAGCACTTGGCCGTAGAGCACCGCGAGCAGATCAGCCATGCTGAGACACGTACCGATGTGCGATGCGTTTGCCTTATGCACCATACGCACGGCGTGGGTTCGTAGCCTGGCCGCCAGCTTTTGTGCCGGATGCTCTTCCGTCAACTTACTCACCCTTTACAAAATATGAGATATACGGATCGAAGGGGAGTCGTCGCAGTCGCACCTGCTCAAGGGGCAGCGTCTCTAGCAAGGCCGCAGTCTCGCCGGGAAACTCAGCACAATTTAATTCGTCGAAAGCCACGATGCCGCCCTTGATCACGCGTGGGTAAAGCTGCTCCAGCGCAACCTTTGTTGGCGCGTAAAGATCGAAGTCCAGATAGAGCAGGCTAACTAGCAAGTGCGCTCGCTCTGCAACATATTTGGGAATGGTATCGCAAGCGTCGCCGTCTACCAACTCAACCTTCGGCACATGCCCGACCGGGCGGTTGCGATCGTGTATGGCCGCAAGATTCTCAATCTCACTTCGGATCGAGTCACTCGTGCGGAATGCCCCTTCGTGTAGATGCTCTGAGGTCCCGCCTTTCACGTCTTTCTCATGCACGCCGGGGAAGCCTGAGAATGAGTCGAACCCGATGACCCGGCGCGCGTGGTTGTAGGGTTCAAGAATCGCCGAAAAATGCGCCCAACTCATCAGCCCTCCCCCCGCGAAAACGCCGCACTCCACAACGCTGCCGTTCGCCGGCAGACTCAACTTAAAGAGTTCATACTTGGCAAGGAAACGGGCGAGGTCCTGCCGCCGCACGTGGCGCGGGAAAGTTTGCAAGCGTTGGGCGAGCGAAAGCGGTGAGTTAGCGAACGCATCATACAAGTCATCGATAGCGTCCTTCTCGCTGGACGTGTATTGTGCGACGTGGTGCCCCAGTTGTTTAAGCGAATTCTCGCTCATGAACTGACTCCTGTTCTGCTTAGATACCACTCGACAGTTTGCCGCAGACCGTCCGATAACTCTGTGCGCGGCTGCCAGCCGGTCGCCGTTCGTAATTTCGCCACGTCGGCCAGTAAATGCATTACCTGATCAGGTCGATAGGGAACTTCGCCGAAGCCAAGCGGGAGAGTAACATCTATCAAATCGCGGATTTGCTCGACGATACTGCGCAGAGGGTAGGCCTGCCCCGAACCCAAATTGAAAACGCCCTCGGCAGTTTCGGTCAGGGCAGCCAGGTAAATGGCTTCGGCCACGTCCTCGACGTAAACATAATCCCATCGTTGCTCGCCGCCCGTCAGGGCCGGACGTTCGCCCCGCTGTAAGGCGCCGATGAGGTAAGGGATCATCCAATTCGGATTGTCCTTCGGCCCGTATGAAGAAAAGAGCCGCAGCCACGCAAATCGCAGTCCCCACTCGGAACTGAGTTGACGTGCTAGCACATAAGTGCAGAGTTTTACGGCGCCATAGAGCGTCGTCGGATTCGTCGGCGCCTTCTCGTCCAGCGCTTGGAGTTGTGGGCCATATTCTGCCTGTGATCCGAGACCAACGAACACTTGGCAACCGGCGTCCTTGCCGAGACGCAACAGGTCAAGGCTGCCGTATAAATTGAGTTTGACTTGATCCTCGTCATTGCGGTGGCGGTTACCGACGCCATCCCACCCGAGATGAAATACCGTGTCGGGCGCAAAGTCCAAAATTTCTTGGCGAACTCCGGACAGTTCGATCAGATCGCCTTTGATTTGGATCACTTCGTACAAGACATCATTGATGCGCCACGGGTTGCTCTCAGGTCGACGCAGCACAGCTACTGCTTCGCGGCGGTTCACGAGCAGTCGCGTTAGGTATGAACCGACAAAGCCGGTTGCGCCGGTAATCAAAGCCCTCATCAGAGCAAAGCCAGTAAAGAGGTCAGCCGCCCGCCGCCCGTCTCATAAGGCTTGAGCTGCTGCCGGATCTCGTTCATGTAACCGAACGAGAAGACGATTGCCTCGTCCGTTGGATCCGTCAATAAACGATCGGGCGCCGCAACCCGGATGTGCGAACGCGGCGTCAGAAGGTTGTGAAAGCTCTCGTTCTGATCGCATAAATAGGCAATATCACCCTCATGCAAGTCGGCCATCGCCAGCGCCATCACGCCTCGTCCGCCGGCGCCATATCCGGCCAAACGCAAGCCGGCGTCAGTTCGACTTCGCACGTAATCGCGCAGACCCGCATAGCTTTTCTCCGTCTCCTCCCCAAAGGCGGCGTATGTTGGCCACGATTCCATATGCGCAAGGCTCTCGTAGCGCGTGAACGGTTCGGGCTGCCGGCTGCTTTGTTGCAGCGCCGCAGCCACCAGCAGCGAGTTGCCGCGACGCTCCGACTCAGGCACCAGTTGTGCAGTCAGCAGCTTGAACCCAGCGCGCTCCAGCAGCCTTTTCATAGTCAACTCATTCAGGTACACCGAATGCTCATGTGCGAACAGGCACGTCTCGCGCCGCTCCATGATCTTTTCGAGATCGTGGACTTCGATCAACAAAAGACCGCGATCTTCGTCAATGACGTCATGCACTGCACGTAAAAACGGCAGCGGATCGGGGAGGTGGTCGAACGTGTAAGTTAGCAGCACAACATGTGCGGGACGCATCGCCGTCGGGATCGACTGTACCGTGTCGGCTGTGAATAGGCACTGGCTCACGGGAACGTGCGCCGCCTGTGACGCCTTCGTCAGCTCGGCGGACGGCTCGAAGCCCAACACCTTCGCGCCTAACTTTTTGAAGCAAGACAATTGATAGCCGTCACCAGAGCCGACCTCGATCACCTTGTCACCAGAACGCAGATCGAACCGTCGAAAGGTCTCTTCCGCCAAGCGGTGCATGAACTGTTGCGCGAAGTTCGAACGGGAAGCGGTGTAGCGATACCCTCTGTAATAGTCTGTGACCTCCACATCGTGCAGCGTCTGCGCGGTTTTACATTCGGGGCACCAGTAGATGTCGAGCGCCGCCAAGAACTCCGTGCCCTTTTCTTGGGCAGATATGAAGTCGTCGGTGAAGGGCAGGTCATTGAAGTGTAAGAAGCGTCTCAAACCACGCTCACTGCAGATGCGGCACACATCCCGCCGGTGAATTACATACTTCATGGGGTAATACACACCTCGCTGCCTGCGCTCACAGCTTTATCCTGAAAAAAGTCTAGGTACCATCTGATAGTTTGCTCAAGCGCTTGATCCAAGGCGAATAATGGTGACCAGTCCAGCAACTCGCGTGCTTTCGCTGCACTCAAGTACTGGTGTCGAATCTCGTTGCTCGCTTCGTTCCGAATCTCCGGCTGCAAGTCAGACCCCATGAGCGTCAGAATGCGTCTCACCAGATCGAGGACTGTGACCTGCAACTCATTCGAGAAGTTAAATGCCTCGCCCCGCAACTGTGGCTTAAACGCAAGTTGTTCAGCGAGCAGCATGTAGGCGGCCGCACCGTCTTCGACATAGAAGTAGTCACGAATGTACTGACCGTCTGAGCGGATCACGGGAGGTTGCCCGCGCAGCACCGAACGGATCGTACCCGGCACGAGGCGACTCCAGTTCAAGTCGCCGCCGCCGTAGAAGTTGCCACAGCGTGTAATAACTACCGGCAGGCCGTAAGTAACGGCGTAGGTGCGGGCGATCAGATCGGCGCACGATTTACTGACGTCGTAGGGATGCTGCCCTTGCAGAGGCGCACTTTCGTCGTAAGGCAGCACCTCGTGATCTCCGTAGGCCTTATCCGATGAGGCCATTACCAAAGACTTCAGGGTGGGACTTCGGCGACAAGCTTCGAGCAATAACCAGCTGCCGCGTATATTGGTCTCAAAGGTCGAAATGGGATTGCGGTTGGCGATACTAACAATAGTCTGAGCGGCGAGGTGGAAGACGGCGTCAATTTCATACTCGCCTAATACTCTTTCCAGCAACTGAGGGTCGCAGACATCACCTCTGACGATTTTTGCCTGTTGCGATAACCCGGACCGTACCAGTTCGCTCTGAGGAACCCAGTCTCGTACCAAACATACCACGTCTGCCCCATGTTCCAACAGACGACGCACAAGCCAACTGCCTAACAAGCCTGTTGCGCCGGTAACGAACGTGGGGCGATCCTGCCAGAAAGAACTCTTCACTCCCATACCTTCCATGGCGCCCTATTGGTGTTCCAAAGCTCGTTTAAATACAGGAACTCGCGGTAAGTATCCATCGCGAAGAAGAAACCATGGTGCCGATAAGCCACTAATTCTCCCTCATTGGTCAAACGCTCCAATGGTTCCTGCTCCAGCACGCACCCATCGCCAGTAAGGTACTCGAATATCCGTCGATTGAAGATGAAGAAGCCCGCGTTGATCCAGCCGTGCAGTTGCGGCTTCTCGGCAAAACTGGCGACTTTATCGTCTGAATCCATTTCCAGGATTCCGTAGCGGGAGATTGGCCGAACGGCTGTGACTGTCGCCACTCGGCCATGTGCGCGATGAAAAGCGAGCAACGCTTTGATATCGACGTCCGCGACACCATCGCCGTAAGTGACTACGAACAGATCATCATCAATATATTTCTGGACACGCTTGACGCGCCCGCCCGTCATCGTCTCCAATCCCGTGTCGGCGAGTGTCACATGAAAATCCTGCTCCCGATGCGAATCGTGGTAGGTAATCTGATGTTGGCGCCCGAGGCACGCGGTGAAGTCGTTGTTCATTGCTTCATAATTGAGAAAGTAATCCTTCACCATATTACCGCGGTAACCCAAGCAGAGCACGAACTCAAGGAAGCCGTGGTGTGCGAAAGTCTTCATGATATGCCAGAGAATCGGACGTCCACCAATCTCGATCAGTGGCTTGGGACGGTACTCTGTCTCTTCGCGCAAACGGGTGCCCACGCCGCCCGCCAGGATTACGACCTTCATATATTCTTCTGCCGATCTGCTGCCGGGACGCGGGAGGGTGCGGAGTCAGAGGCTTGTAGATGCTCAGTCTGCCAAGCCAATTTCGGGCGCACCACGCCCAGCCAGCCGCCGCCGTACTCCTTACGCATCGCGCCTGTCTCATGCACGGTAAAGGACACCACCTCGGTCGCAAACACTTCGACGTTACTCACGTCGGTGAGCACGATGGCGTTGATGCTGTATCGCCCGTCGTTCAAAAAGTTGCCCGGCAGTTTGCAAGTTGTCCTGAACAACCCAACGGGATGGGGCCTACCGAACCAGTCATCCCTGATCAGATTGGCAGAGCCGATGTTGGCCGAAGCGAGCACACCGATGCCCATCCTATCGAGCAAATGTATGCTAACGCACAGACGCGCGTTCGGCTTGAGATTCCAGTAGTCAACCTCGACGGTGACCTCCTCCTCAATGTTCACATCGGCGGTCACTTGGCCTCCGGAGTTAATCTTAACTGCGTGCAGGCGCACCTTCTCGTTGCCAGGTGCCGTCTCAGGGTCGGGCCAGACCCTCTCGCCCTGCGTCTCCCGGCCTATGGCGATGTACTCGGCCACGATCTCCGACGCAGCCCCTTCACGCCACTTGCGGCCGTCCACCAAGAGGATGGCGCGCGAGCACATGTTCGCCACGCTGCCCAAATTATGACTCACGAACAGCACGGTGCGGCCCTCACGCGCGACATCGGCCATCTTTCCGAAGCATTTGGCCTGAAACGCCGCATCGCCGACCGCCAAAACTTCGTCGATGATCAGAATCTCCGGCTCCAGATGCGCGGCGACGGCGAAGGCGAGGCGCACGTACATGCCGCTTGAATAGTGTTTGACGGGCGTGTCGATGAATTTCTCAACCTCGGCAAAGGCGACGATCTCGTCGAACTTGCGCTCGATCTCTGCCTTCCGCATCCCGAGAATTGCGCCGTTGAGGAAAATATTCTCCCGCCCCGTCAGTTCCGGGTGAAAGCCCGTCCCCACTTCGAGCAGGCTGGCGACGCGCCCGAAGAGTTCGATCCGCCCAGTGGTCGGCTCGGTGATCCGCGAAAGGATTTTCAGGAGGGTGGATTTGCCCGCGCCATTACGCCCGATGATGCCAACGACTTCGCCGGGGGCGACTTCGAAGGCGACATCCTGCAGCGCCCAAAACGTCGAATCTCGCCCGCGCCCGTTGCGTTGCAGGAAGCGGAGCGGCGCGCGGGCCGCACCCGCCAACGCGTCGCGCAGAGTCGGGTAGCTTTCTGCCCGCACGCCGATCCGGTACTGCTTGCTCAGATTCTCGACTTTAACTATAGGTCTCATAGAACCTTCAGACGATATCGGCGAAGCTCTTCTCCATGCGCTGGAACGCGAAGGCAGCGTAGACGAACAGTGCCAAAGTGCTGATGGCGGAGATCGCCAGCGCTAACCAATCGAATTCGTTCTGCCCGTATAGCGCGGAGCGGAAGCCCTCGACGATCCCCGTCATTGGGTTCAGCGACATCACCCAGCGCCACCTTTCGGGCACAATGCTGACCGGGTAGATGATCGGCGTGGCGAAGAACCAGACCTGAATCAGAAACGGCAGCGCGAGGCGGATGTCCCGGTACTTAACATTCAAGGCCGACATCAACACCCCGAAGCCCAGCGTCAGGGTCACTAGCAGCAGGACGAGGACAGGCAGCATGAGGAGATTCCAAGTCGGGACGACGCCCCAGTAGATCATCAACGCCGCGAGCACAACGAACGAGATGCCGAAGTCAACCAGCGCTGCGCCGACCGGCGCCGCCGGCACCATTAGACGCGGGAAGTAAACTTTTGTAAGTAAGGCGGCGTTGTTGACCATGCTGTTACCGCTCGTGTTGGCGGCGGCGGCGAAGAACATCCAGGGCAGCAGCCCGGCGTAAGCGAAAAGCGAGTAAGGAAGGCCGTCCGACTTGATACCAGCCAGCCTGCCGAAAAAGATCGTGAAGATCAGCATCATGAAGAGCGGTTGCAGAACTACCCACAACACCCCGAGCAGCGTCTGCTTGTAGCGCACCTTCACGTCGCGCCACATTAGGAAATAGAGCAAATCGCGGTAGGACCAAAGTTCGCGGAGCCTAAAAGAAACCCAAAACCCTCCAGGCTGAATGACCACCAGCGGCTCGTCCGGCAGAATGTGCGACATCGGCTCGGTACTGATAGCTAAGTCGGTCTGTGTAATTGGTGTTGTGCTCGGGGAGAGGCCGGTAGATGATGGGAGCGCGTCTGCGCTGTTGCTGGTCGTCATACCCAATTCGATCTTACTACGGCGTGTGGAGGAAGTTCCCCAGCCCGCACCTATGAAGATATCTTGCGGATGAGGCGAAAGGCAGTCTAACCACTCATGGCGCGTAACGTCAACCAGCCACCTCAGGCTGGGCGTTCGTCAAATTAATGGGAGAGATTGTCATAGCAAGTAGCCAGGCTCTCTTCATCATTCGGACGAAGGAGCCTTGAAGCGATGCTGAATGTCTGTTGGTTGCAAGAGCGGGCGGCAACGCTTATCAGTTGGCGACAATTGGAAGTTTTCGGCTGAGAATGATCTTGGCAGTCGATTTCCCGCTAGTCAGAGTCTAAGGTGTAGCGAAGTATCCTAAGCTAGAGAGACAAACTCGTAGTAATCTGGTCTATGATGAAACTTTTTATCACAGGCGGCGCAGGCTTCATCGGGTCGGCTTTTGTCAGGTCTCTGTTGAGCCGGGATGAGTTATGTAAAATTACGAACTTTGACGCGCTAACTTACGCAGGAAATCTGGACAACCTGGAAGACTTGGATTTTAGAAGGCACCGTTTTATTCGCGGCGACATAACAAATCGAGATGCCGTACTTGCCTCGTTGGACACGGGCACCGAGGCCATTATCAATTTTGCCGCAGAGTCGCACGTCGATCGCAGCATCCTCTCGGCTGACGAATTCCTCCGCACTAATATTTTAGGCACACAGGTCTTGCTTGATGCTGCCCGGGAGCGCGGTGTAACCCGCTTCCTGCAAGTATCCACGGACGAGGTAATGGGCAGTTTAGCTGAAGATGCAACTGCCTATTTTACGGAGGACTCAGCGTTTGCGCCGAACAGCCCTTATGCGGCCTCGAAGGCGGCAGCGGAGCATCTGGTGCGGGCCGCGCATCATACTTTCGGTCTCGACACTATTATTACCCGGTGTGGAAATAATTACGGTCCACGGCAGTTCCCGGAAAAGTTTCTTCCGCTTGCTCTTTCAAATGCGTTGAATGACGAGCCCATTCCAATTTATGGTGACGGCCGAAATGTGCGTGATTGGATTTACGTCGATGACCACTGTAGAGCGATAATGCTGGCCCTGGAGAAAGGGCGATCCGGAGCCGTCTACAATATTGGAGCTCGTAACGAACGGCGTAACGTCGAGGTTGCCGAATCGGTACTGGATGCGCTCAGTAAGCCACGTTCGCTAATCCGCTTTGTTAAGGATCGTCCTGGCCACGATAGGCGATATGCTATCGATCCATCACTGGCGGAGTCAGAGCTTGGTTGGCGTCCGATCGAAACCTGGGATAGCGGGTTACGAAAAACAATTACCTGGTACAAGGAAAACGCTCAGTGGATTGAGCGGGCTCGCAGCGGCGCCTATCGGCAGTATTACCAACAGCAATACGGAACGGAGGTAGGAGCGAGTTGAGAGTTTTGGTGGCAGGTGCTGCTGGACTGGTGGGTCAGGCTTTAAGCCATCATTGTGTGGCGCAGGGCGACACGGTCTTCGGATACGATCACCAAACTCTTGACATCTCTAACCCGGAACTCCTAAACGCTACTATCGATGAGCGCCGACCAGACGTTGTGGTCAATTGCGCCGCTTGGACGGATGTGGATGGTTGCGAGTCTGATCACGATCGTGCAATCGCTGCGAATGCCGTGGGTCCGGAAAACCTCGCTCTGGCCAGTCGCAGAGCCGGCGCCGGCCTGATCACGATCTCAACTGACTACGTCTTTGATGGCACGAAACAAGGGTTCTATACGCAGCGAGATGATGCCAACCCTAAGAATTTTTACGGTGTTTCGAAGCTGGAAGGAGAGCGCAGGGCCCAACTGGCTTTTGCGCGCACCATCGTTGTCCGAACTGGCTTCATTTTTGGGTCTGGCGGAAGGAATTTCCTGAGTACGGTGGTCGAGCGTGCCGTCAAAGGCGAGCAATTGAAAACAATCAGCGACGCCTGGGGAACACCGACCTATGCACCGCATTTGGCCGCGCGCCTACGGGAGCTGGCCGAGCGGGATCTTCCCGGAGTCTTCCACGTCGTGAATTCCGGAGATGGCGCCAGCTATGAAGAGTTTACCCACGCGGCACTGAAAGCGGCAGGCTACGACGGGGCCAACCTCGAGACAGTCACGATGGGCTCTCTCAACAGACCTGCCCCGCGCCCTTCGAATTCCCGCTTGAAGTGTTTGCTCTCCGAGGCAATTGGATTGGAGCCGCTGCCTAACTGGGAAGACGCGTTGCGAGCGTATGTCGCTTCGCAAAGTGCTGAAATAGCTGCCCAGGGTTGAACCTCGGGTTCTCTGTCAGAACCGCGAGCCGTAGCGACCGGTTTGTTAGGTCTGTCAGAACCGCGAGCGATAGCGACCGGGTGTTAGGTCTGTCAGAACCGCGAGCGATAGCGACCGGGTTGCCCTCCCAGTTGAAATCCCGCTCAGGTTTGAAACCGGGTCGAACCGCTCCCCGTTCTGACAAGCCAATTTGCCAGATGGTGAGTCTCTGCTATTATTCTACCCCCCCGTAGTTGTATGGTCTATTTGAAGGTCTAAAATTATGATGTCGCCAGATAATCGTTTAATACCAGTCCGCCCGCTCGACCGTCATTTGGATCGGCCGCTGGCTGAGATCGCGCAGGCAAAGCCTTACGGTGTTTCGGCGCTCGAGGCCACCACTATTCGCGATTATCTATTTGTAATTCTGAAGCGTAAGTGGTTGATCCTCAGTCTCGTTCTGGCGGTCACTTCTTTGGCAACCATTCAAATGTTTCGCTCGCCCTCGATTTATGAAGGCGAGGCAACAATTCGAATTGAGCCAAAGCCCAGAAGTGTGCTGCAGACAAAGGACGTCATAATCAACGCCCAGAGCGATCCCGCCTTCTGGGGCACCCAACTCAGACTTCTCCAGAACCCCGCCCTGGCTCGCCAGGTGGTGCTGACCTTGGATCTGCAAAACAACCCGGCCTTCTTTGGTGGCCAGAGTCAGGGGGGAATCTTCGCCTCTCTGCGTAGAATCTTCTCGGGTCCCAAAAGAAAACCTGACCCTTCGCCTGCCTCAACGGCACTATCGGTGGTCGGGGAAAACGAAGCAGCCGACCGAGCGCTCAGCGCGGAAGAAGTCGCAAAACTTGAGCCGTATGAAGATGCGATCATAGCCGGCGAAACCATAGAACCGATCCCGACTACGAATCTCGTTAAGATCAAGTTTGCCCATTCCGATCCGGAGTTGGCCCAGAAGATCGCTAACACTCTGGCCGAAGTTTTCGTCAATAACAATCTGGCCCGGGCTACCCTCGGTTCAAACAAGGCGGAAGATATTCTAGCCAGGGAAATTGCGAGCCTGCAGACCAAGATCAAGACCGATCAGGAAAGGCAATTCAACTATGCCAAGGCCCACAATCTACCCCTGACCAGCGATCCAAATGGCAATCTTGAGGCCAAGAGACTGGCAACACTGAGCAGCCAGTTACTCGACGCCGAGAACGACAGAAAGAATCTTCAGGCGCAGTATGAGGCCGCCAGGAGAGAGACAGACTCCTTCTCGATTCCTGACGTGCAAGCTTCAGCCCGCGTCGAGAAACTGAGAGACAGAATCTCGGAGCTTAACGAAAGGCGTGCGGCTTTGCTCATGATCTATACACGTGAGTGGCATGAAGTGAAAAAGATTGAAGCTCAGATCAAACCGATCGAGGCAGAACTGGCCAAGGCTCCCACTGAAATCGTGTCGTCGATGAAAAGGCGATACGAAGCCGCAGTGGCGAAACAGAATAGCCTGAACAGATCTTATGAACAGCAAAAGGGAACCACAACGCAACAGGTGCGGAATCAGATCGACTTAATTGCCATCACTCAGGAACTCGAGACCAATAAACAGTATCTGAACACCTTGGTGCAGCGCCAGCGTGAACTGCAGGTAACCTCAAGCGACAGATCCAACGAGGTCACGATTGCCACCTACAGCCGTTTGAAGACCACGCCCATCGGGCCGCCACGTGTCCGCAACATCATAATCGCGTTCATGTTGTCTTTGGTTGCGGGCATCGGCCTGGCGTTCCTGTTGGATTTTCTGGATGACACCGTCAAGACGATCGAAGATGTCGATCGTTACATTCACCTACCAGCGTTGGCTTTGATCCCAACGAGCCGATCTGATCGAGCAAGACTGATAGGCATTCCGGTTGGGTCCCCAGCCGCCCCATCGGAGTCAACCGCGTTAGCGATGGTTGACGACGCGCGTTCCCCTGTTGCCGAGTCGTACAGGCATCTGCGCACGTCGCTGTTACTCTCCTCAGCGGGCCAGCCACCCAAGACCATACTCGTGACCTCGAGCCAGCCATCGGAAGGAAAAACCACCACGGCGATTAACACCGCGTTCATGCTGGCGCAGACCGGAGCTGAGGTGCTGATTGTCGATTGCGATCTGCGGCGACCCAGACTTCACGCCCACTTTGATATACCAAATTCACGAGGGCTAACCAATTGGCTTTCCGGTGAGCCTGATCTCGACCAACTGCTTCAGACTTACGACAAGCTTCCTAATCTTAAACTCTTAACCTCGGGACCCGTGCCACCGAATCCGGCTGAGCTTCTTGGTTCAGACCAAATGCGGAAATTGTTGAGTGTGCTGGGTGAGCGCTTCGGACACATCATCATCGATTCACCACCCGCGATCTCCTTTACCGATGCCTCCATTCTCTCGACGATGGCCGACGGTGTGGTCCTTGTCGTGCACAGCGGCAAGAGTTCGCGAGCTGTAGTTCGGCGCGCCAAGCAGCAATTGCTGGATGTGGGTGCCCATATATTCGGAGTGGTTCTAAACAATGTGAAGCTTGAGACTCAGGACTACTATTACTCCGGTTACTACTCGAGCTACTACTCCGACGCCGAATCTGACGAAAGGTCGGCTGGCTCAGCTGCCGAAACGCGTTAGTGTAGCGTTGGGGGCATTTTTACGTTGCTCGGCGCCTGGTGGTTTTACCGCGGCAAGTTTGTGAATGTCTCGCAAGTCATTCTGATGCTGGCATGGTATTGATACTTCTCGGATTGCCCTTTCCGAGATCGTTGGTTTATCCCAACCGAGCCTGGATGTTGCTCGCAGAGGCGCTTGGTTACGTCAGTACCCGTATTATCCTTGGCTTGGTCTTCTTCTTCCTCGTCACTCCAATCGGTGTAGTCAAGAGATTGCTCGGCTGGGATCCACTTCACCGGCGCGCGGGATCCGGCTCGTCTTACTGGCGACCTTACTCAGATCGCCAGCGAGACACACGTCACTACGAAAAAATGTACTGATGTTTAGGGAGGAGAGATGTCGAAGTTACAGGTCGTAAACGAGTTGTGGCAGTCCATGAGGGAGAACAAGAGTATTGGCTGGCGGTCCCAGTTCAAACTCGATTAGAAGTAGTCAGGATACTAAACTCCGAAGCGGATTCTATTCCTCAGCATGAAAGTTGTGGCGTTCGCATCATACCCGGTTCAAGCAGCAGCAACTCGTTATCGTTTGCACCAATTTACGGGTGCACTTTCTGAGCGGGGAATCACGCTCTCAATTCTACCGTTCCTCGATGCGAAGCTGTTTGAATCATTGTACAAACGTAACGCTTTGCCGCGCACCGCGCTTGGTCTGCTCAGGGCTGGACTATTCCGCTTTAAAGACGTGCTTGCAGCTCGTCGAGCCGACGTTGTTTTTATTCAGCGCGAGGCGATGATATTTGGTCCCCCCGTGATTGAGTGGCTTTCCACGCAGTTAAATGGACGTCCGATGGTGCTTGATTTGGATGACGCAACCTATATCCCCTATACTAGCCCTACCTTCGGCAAGCTCGGAAAAGCCTTTAAATGGTTTAGCAAAACGGATGATCTCATTCGGTGGGCCAGTCTGGTAACGTGCGGCAATAGCGCCATCGCCGAGTATGTAACCAGCAAAGGAGGAAGGGCTCGAGTCATTCCTACCGTGGTAGACACCGACGTATTTCATCCAGTGCTGAGAAATCGTCAGGCAGCGGATTTGGTGCTGGGATGGATCGGCACACACTCCACCTTCCCATATTTAGAATCGACTTTTTCAGCTTTGCGTGAATTAGCGCGGGATCACCAGTTTCGTCTTAAGATAGTGGGCGCGGGGAAGAGCGGGGTCCGGATTCCCGGAGTTGAGATTGAGAATCTTGAGTGGGAGTTAGATCGTGAAGTGAAAGATTTCCAGTCGTTGGATATTGGCCTTTATCCGATCGATCCAAGATTGTATGCGTCACAGTGGGCAGCGGGAAAGTCCGGGTTTAAGGCTATTCAATACATGGCCGTCGGAATACCGTTTGTTGCCACTCCGGTAGGAGCCGTAAGAGAGCATGGAATGGTGGGCAGCACACACTATTGTGCAACTACTCCTGATGAATGGCGTGAAGCATTGTCAGTTTTGATTGCCAATCGCGAGAGTCGAGAGCGAATGGGAGCAGCAGGGCGACGCTGGGCACTGGAGCATTACGGACTCGCCGCCCAGGCCGACAAACTTGCCGCCGCTCTGCGGGAAGCAGCCCAAGGTTCTTGAGTGCGGGGCAGGTCGGGGACGGCAACTTTGATCGATCCCCCTAACTGGTTAATGCGGAGAACAGGTAAATTCAGATTGTTTGCCCTCGCTTTGGTTGCGCTGCTGCCCTCCGCCTTAAAACGTCCTTCATATCGCTTTTTCTTTGGTTATAAGATTGGCAAGCGTGTCCGGGTCGGGTTTAGCATTATTGATGCTCGGGAATGCCGGATAGACGACGACGTTCAAATAGGGAACCTGAATGTAGTAATCGGGCTAGAGAAGTTGACTATTGGAGATCATACGCGCATAGGATACCTGAATATCATTCGTGGCGGTGATGAAGTTAATCTGGGCCGCTACTCTGAAATCATTCGCTTGAACGAGATAAATTCCATTCCCGACCCCGATGTTGTGAATGCGACAGATCCAAGGTTCTTGCTTGGGGCGGGTAGCATCATAACCACAGGTCACAAGATAGATTTCACTGACCGAGTCGAGATTGGTCGGCGAACAATCCTTGGAGGACGTAATTCATCTCTCTGGACTCATAACCGGCAGCGAACACGCCCAATTGAAATCGGAGCGTTCGCTTACATTGGTTCCGAAATCCGAATAGCCCCCGGGGGATCATTGCCTTCGAGATGTGTGGTCGGCATCGGTTCGGTGATTACAAGTGAAGTAACGGAAGAGGGGTATCTGATAGCCGGTGTTCCTGCGAAACCTGTGAAGAGGTTGAACGAAGAAGACAAGTTCTTAATCGAACGGAAAACGCGACTGGATTTACCCGACGATATCTAACAACTCCATAATTAAGCGGTCTAACTATGAATGCTGTTCTGACGATTTTGGCCTTGATTTCGTGCGCGATAATCATATTGGTAGTGCCTACCATGGTGGCACCCTTTGCTTCCGATTACGGTGTCGTAACGGCAGGCGATACCGGCAAGGCCGTCTTGCTATGTGCTGCGCTAGCCGCGCTGGCTGGGTTGTTTTCGTATCGACAGGGCGCCAACGGACCTTTCCTCTTGAAGGTCTTTATAGCCGCTCTTCTTGTCCGAATGATCCTGGGCACAGCGATCTTTGTGTTTCACGGACAAGAGTTTTTTGGCGGCGACGCCAACACCTATGACTTCTACGGCTTCCTACAGCTTAAAGCGTGGGGTGGTGATAGATATTCTCGGTCTCTCGTAGATAGTTTTGTCGGGGGAAGCTTAGGCTCGGGTTGGGGAATGGTCTATTTCGTCGCCGCAGTCTATGGGCTAATTGGGCGCAATTTGCTCGCGATCCAGTTCATTAACTCAGTACTGGGGGCGGCGACTGCAGTCGTAATTTTTCTCTGCGCAAAGCAGATCTTCAACAATGTCAGGGTGGCGGGTGCAGCAGCTATTGCCGTCGCGTTTTACCCCTCGTTAGTGCTCTGGTCCTCTCAGGGACTCAAAGACGGCCCCATTGTTTTCTTCCTGGCACTCTCTATTCTGGCCACTCTTAGACTCGGAGAGAAGCTAAGCTTCAAATACCTTGTAATATTGGTATGTTCGCTCTTTTCACTTTTAAGTCTGCGATTCTATGTCTTTTATATGGTGGCCATTGCGATCGGAGGAGCATTCGTTATTGGAATGCAGCGGCTCACCGCAATCAGTTTCCTTCGCCAGTTCTTGATCATAATTATGCTGGGGTTAGCAATGACTTACTTGGGAGTTACTAGATATGCAAATGTTCAACTTGAGCATTTCGGGAACCTTGAGCGAGTTCAGCGCAGCAGATTGGATGCTGCTACGAGCGCACAATCTGGTTTTGCGAGGGATGTCGACGTCTCAACCACTCAGGGGGCTCTGACCACGATCCCGGTGGGTCTCCTCTATCTTCTGTTCGCCCCGTTTCCCTGGCAGCTAGTTTCATTAAGGCAAAGTATCACATTGCCTGAGATGATAGTCTGGTGGGCTTCCTTTCCCTTGTTCGTCATGGGGCTGTGGTTTTCTATACGGTATCGGCTGCGGCAGATCTCACCCATTCTGATGTTTACGGTGATGCTCTCGCTCGCATATTCCGTTTTTCAGGGGAACATCGGGACCGCCTACCGCCAGCGTGCTCAACTGCTCGTTTTCTATTTTATCTTTGTGGCGGTGGGTTACGTCTTATTGCTGGAGAAGCACGAGGAGAAGAAGCGACAGGAAATGGCCGCCAAAGCCGCTTCCTCAAGAACAACAGCTTCAGCTATTCCGCGACGCTGATTCTTCCGGCCTTTCGGGGTTCTACTTCTCGACACAATGTCCGCTCGATGAGTCGGATCAGTGATTGTGGTATGGTCCGGCCGGTAGTGGGTCAGTTATAGTGGCACGGGCGTCTCGCCCGTGAACCACGCGCAAGATGCGCGTGCCACAATGAAATTGACCCCACACTACCGGTCCGGCCTGCGTCCTTGATTTGTCGTCGCTCATCGAATAGGGTTCTGACATCGTGTGTGGAATAGTTGGACTAGTTCGTAGTGATGGTTTAGATGTAGATGAGGCCCTTCTGGGCCGGATGTGCAACGCAATCCGGCATCGCGGCCCAGATGATGATGGCTTTTATGTGAACGGAAGCGTGGGCCTCGGGATGCGCCGCCTTTCAATCATCGATCTGAAAAGCGGTGCGCAGCCAATCCATAACCAGGATCGCACTGCCTGGATTGTATTCAACGGGGAAATCTACAACTACCGCGAGCTTCGCGAAAGACTGGAAAAGCTCGGGCACATTTTCTACACAAACAGCGACACCGAAGCGATCATACACGCCTACGATCGTTACGGTGCAGACTGCCCCAAACATCTCTGCGGTATGTTCGCCTTCGCCATCTGGGACGAAAGGACGCAAGAGCTTTTCCTGGCTCGGGATCGCGTTGGCAAGAAACCGCTTCTCTACGCGCAGGCAAATGGCCAGTTTATTTTTGGGTCTGAGTTTAGCGCGCTTCTGCTTCATCCTGGGATCGGTTGCGATATTGATTTTCAGGCCCTCGATCATTATCTCTCGTTTATGTGTGTTCCTGCCCCGCTAACTGCTTATCGCGCAATTAGGAAGCTGGAGCCCGGCCATACACTGCGTTGGCGAAGGGGTGATTTGAGGATAGAGCGTTACTGGCAGCCCGACTTCTCGAAGAAGATCGATGTCGGCGAAGAGGAGGCGGGCGAACGCGCGATTGAGATCCTGCGCGATGCCGTGCGGGTTCGGCTGATGTCGGAAGTTCCTTTGGGAGCGTTCCTATCTGGCGGCCTCGACTCAAGCGCCGTGGTGGCGCTGATGAGCGAGGTATCAAACGATCCGATCAAGACGTTTTCCATCGGATTCGAAGAACAGGACTTCAGCGAACTCCATCACGCACGCAGAGTTGCCGAACATGTAGGTGCGGACCATCACGAGTTTATCGTACGTCCTGACGCTTTGGAGGTCTTGCCGTTGCTGGTTGAGCATTTCGGTGAACCGTTTGCTGATTCATCCGCAATTCCCACTTACTACGTAGCGCGCGAAACCCGCAACCACGTGACGGTGGCCTTGAATGGCGACGGCGGAGACGAGTCTTTTGCCGGCTACGAGCGTTACGCGGCCATGAGGTTGGCGGAGGCATACTACCGGTTACCAGCTATAATGCGTGGCTCAATGGTTGAGCCGGCAGTAGGCCTGATTCCCACGTCGGAATCACGGCGGAGTCGAGTAAGGGACGCGAAACGCTTTCTGCAGGCTGCGTCGTTGCCGAAGGTTGATCGTTATCTTCGCTGGGTGAGCGTTTTTGATCGGGACGCAAAAGCCGACCTCTACTCACAAAACTTCAAGAACGAAACGGCCCATGTTCGTGCGGCTGACCTGCTCGATCCCTGGTTTTCCAGGGCAAATGGAGCTGGAATTGTTGATGCTGCAATGTTGGCAGATATCATGACCTATTTGCCCAACGATCTATTAGTAAAGGTGGACATCGCCACTATGGCAGTATCGCTTGAGGCTCGCTCACCGTTTCTTGATCATCGTGTTATCGAATTCGCCGCGAGCTTGCCCGAACGGCTAAAGTTGCGCGGACTCACAACGAAATATCTGCTGAAGCGTGTCCTTAAGAAGCTGTTGCCGCCTGAGAATTTACACCGACGGAAGATGGGCTTTGGCGTGCCAATTGGTCAGTGGTTTCGCGGTAAGCTGCAGCCATTCTTGCTCGAAAACCTCTTATCTGAGAAAGCATCAAATCGCGGACTCTTCAGACCGCACGCGGTGAGGCAGTTGGTTGATCTGCACATTCGCTCAGAGAAGGACTATTCGCATCAGCTATGGACACTGTTGATGCTGGAACTGTGGTTTAAGAGATTTATCGACACCAACTGACCTGACCAGTTTTGGCAATCGCCGCTAAAGTGCAGCGGCGTCATAAAAAAAATGAGAAGCTGAGCTATGCGCAGTTGTCCTGCATGTCAATCGACGGACGGCCGTGGACAAGGTCACAAAAATGAATTCGAGATGGTTGTATGTCGCAACTGCGGAACCTTGTACACCGGTACGCTGCCCAGTTTGGCGAGTGCGCAGGACTATGATGCTTACTACACTTCCGCCAATCTTTCCGACCCGGAATTTATTCATCAGCGCCTCGACGAGATCGTAGCGCGTTTTTCATTGCATCGACAGAGCAACCGAATGCTTGACATCGGTTTTGGCGCCGGATCGTTGCTTAAGGCGGCTGCGCGTGCTGGTTGGGAAGCGGAAGGACTTGAAGTCTCAAGGACGGCCGTGAACCAGGCGCGCGCCGACGGGTTCAATGCTTTTTGCGGAGAGCTTTCTGAGGCTTGCTACCCAAGCGGTTATTTCGATGTGGTGACTACAAGCGAGTTGTTAGAACATGTTCCTGAACCACGGCTTTTAGCAGCTGAAATTTCCAGGATAGTGCGGCCTGGTGGGCTCTGGTGGGCAACGACACCGCACGCAAAAGGCGCTTCCGGTCTCTTACTTGGGTTGAAATGGAGTGTTGTTTCACCGCCTGAACATCTGCATCTTTTCTCCGTGACTGGCCTTAAGAGCTTATTGCTTAATTCCGAGTTTCGTCGTGCCCGTATAGAAACTGAAGGAGTGAACCCGTTCGAGTTATTGCGAATGGCGCCCTGGCGTAAGAACGGTGTGCTCGCGGGAGCGGCGAGTTCCAATCCGAAGGGCTTTGATCGCGTGCGCACGGGCTACCAGATAAATGCCGCTTTTAGCAGCACAGCGCCACGTCGAATGCTGAAGGGTTTTGCGAACGGGCTTTTGAGGCTCAGCCGCCTAGGCGACTCTTTAAAGATATGGGCCGAACGCTGATCTCATTAGGAGGATCTAATTGAAGGGAATTGTATTAGCTGGAGGATTAGGCACGCGTCTGCGGCCCTTGACGGCTGTCACAAACAAGCATCTGCTTCCGGTTTACGATCAGCCAATGATCTACTACCCGATTCAGACGCTGGTTAACGCCGGAATCACGGACATCATGATCGTTACCGGCGGCAACTCCGCAGGAGATTTTTTGAAGCTGCTGGGAAACGGAAAAGCATTTGGACTTAAACACATTAATTACACTTACCAGGATGGCGAAGGCGGCATAGCGGAAGCGCTGTCACTGGTGGAACACTTTGCTTCGGATAATCCGGTTTGTGTGGTCCTCGGGGACAATATTATCGAGGGAAACATACGCTCGGCCGTGCGCTCCTATCGCCATCAGGGCGGCGGCGCGAAGATTATCTTGAAGAAGGTGCCGGACCCCAAACGTTTTGGCGTGCCGGAACTCGAGGGCCGGAACGTTGTCCGCATTGAAGAGAAACCCGAGCTGCCCCGATCTGAATACGCAGTGATTGGAATCTACATGTACGAC